>CADBHI010000080.1 GCA_902794405.1 uncultured Prevotellaceae bacterium | reverse complement strand
GGCGATGTGCATGTGTCGGCACCCATTGGCATGCCTAAGAAAGAGGTAGAACGGTTCATTGAGGAACACCGCGAGTGGATAGCCGAGGCACGTAAGAAAACCTACGAGAGTCAGAAGCGCAGGGCTGACTTTTAAGTGCACAGCAGAACCGACCCTATTGTGCATTTGCCCAGAGGCAGAGCAGGTGCCATTGGATATGATTGCTGGCATCTGTCTTTGGCATATCACGTTCTAAGTGCACAGCAGAACCGACCCTATTGTGCATTTGAAGGCAAAGCCACTCTGCACCGATGTCACGGGCATCCTTGTGCTCCAGGGTGTCCACGTCGATGCGGCGTTCAGCCTTAGCCTTGCTCGCCTCAAAGGCCTGGTGGATGATGTCAAGCTTCTTCTCCTCGACAAGACGCTGCCAGTACTCGTCTATCTTCTGGCGGACAACGTCATTGTACACAGCCATCTGGTCATCCCAAAGTTCATGCTCGCCCTGATGTTCATACTTGTAGGTCAGGCCGCACGAGATGTCGCGGATCTCCTCGGGCTTCAGCCCGTGGATGAACCCAACGTTCAGCAGGATACGGGTGCACGCCCGGCCGCTGGCATTGCGGTAGGACTCCTTCAGCCGGTAGTACTTCTCGAGTGCACAGCAGAACCGACCCTATTGTGCACTTTCTCGGTCGTTTCTTTGTTTGGTAATACAATATTTTGTATCTTTGCCAACAGAAACTAGTATATGTATGCCTAGAAAACAAAGAGAGAAAAGCGGAACTACATCGAAGGGACGGGTACATGTTTCATTTTGAACAGTGGGGAGAGGTCGGCGTCTCGCGCTGACGGAGTATAGAAGCGACTGTCTCGTTTTTCCACAAGAAGAGGGAATAATACTTGTCTGAGACGTAACATTTCCGATTTTCTCCTATTATAAATTTAAATTAAGGTAAAGAACTTAGGTAATTTCAAATAATAAGTGTAACTTTGCAAACAGAATAAGTATGGCAAAGAAAAATGAAATAATAGTCAAGGATGTCGCCAATGATGTCGATGACCTTGGCGGAGGATACGTCCTTGTGGGAGTGGATAGTGATGATAACGGACTGGCCATCCGACCTGTGGAGTGTCAAGATGTTTCTAGCCCCGAAACTCCTTCTGTTTACAGATGAGCGATAAATGTAGAAATGCTATACTCCTAAAACTATGGCCGGGTCTATATTTAGTTTGCGGCTGATTTCTCTTCCTGTTTTTAAGGAAGGTTCGCCTTTGCCAGTTATAATTTCACTGATACGTGCAGTACTAAGGCCAAGCATTTCAGCCAACTTGCTCTGAGTAAGCCCCATTTCATACATTCGCAGCTTCATGACCTCAACAAGTGTTGGTGCTGCTATTGGATAGTGTTCTTCCTCGTAGTCGGCCACGAGGTCAGAGATGAGATCAAGTTCCAGCATGTTCTTATCGTCAGCAGGTGTGTCGTTGCTAACAATCTTAAGCAGTTCGTTGATACGATCACAAGCCGCCTTATACTGTTTCTCTGTCTTAATCTGTGCCATACTTATATGTTTTTTATATCCTTAATCCTATTATATTCTTCGTGAGTACCCACAAATCTCATATACACTTTCTTATTGATGAATAACACGATAGCCACTATTCTATAGTTATTGCCCTTGATGTCGAAAACATAGCGGTCGTTACCAACATAATCAACGGTGTTGAATGTCTTCTTTATATCTGCAAGACACGTCCAATCCGCTTTGCAAGTCCGCTTATACCAATCACGCAAAGGCACGTCGGAATCTGCGTGTTTGGCAATAAACTCCCTAATCATAGAAAAAGAAACTACTCTCATATTCCTAAATTTGGTGCAAAGATAATGTTTTCGTTCGGTATCACCAAATATTTTTCGGAAAATATTATCATCAGAAACCTTGTTATGTCTAAGTGCACAGCAGAACCGACCCTATTGTGGAATCATGGGGACGGTTCTTCTGATCATCTGGAAACAAATGATTCGCTCGACCAGTGGTCGCTTTCATAAAGAAAGAACTTTGCAAACTAAAAAGCATTAATAACAATGAACGAGAATTTCTATATACAAATCTTTGAGGGTAAACAGGTTCGTATCGTATGGGATGCGGAGAAAGAGAAGTATTACTATAACATTACTTTTCTCAGTATAGCGTAATCAGGATATAAAAAAGATTGTAAGAATGCTTGCAGATTCAGAAAATATTCGTATATTTGCACCAAGAAACAGCTAACTATCTATGAGTACACAAATTATGCAAGAACGGATAGCCGACTATTTCAAGACTCAGCCAGTCTTGAAAGCATGGTTGTTTGGCTCATATTCAAGAGGAGAGCAGAAACCTTGGAGTGATGTTGATATACTTGTGGAATTAGACAGAGACCATCCTATCGGATTGCTGAAATATGCTGGTATTATCTGTGATTTGGAAGATATTACAGGACATAAGATAGACCTTGTTGAAGAAGGAACTTTGAAACCATTTGCAGTTGAAAGCGTGAACCGCGATAAAAGGTTGATTTATGAGAGAACGGAAAAGAGATAAGAGTGGCGCCATAAGGGGAAACGCTTCACAATCCGATTTTTAACCCCCTCGAATTCGAGGGGTTTAGAAAGGAGGCAGGCTTGAATGCCTTTACTTTGTCGCCTACGCGATGGATAGAGGCAACAAATGCCATTGGCCTTGTTACAAAATCTGGTCGATATGGGGGAACATACGCTATGTCTGACATTGCCTTCAAGTTCGCAAATTGGGTTTCTGTAGAGTTTGAGCTCTATCTGGTAATGGAGTTCCAACGTCTAAAGGCCAAGGAGCAAGTTCAAATAGAATGGACTGCCAAACGTGAGCTCTCAAAAATCAATTACCACATACATACTGATGCTATTAAGAAGAATCTGATTCCTGAAGAGGTTACTTCTGCACAGGCAAGTATCATCTATGCCGAAGAAGCGGATGTACTGAATGTGGCGATGTTTGGAATGACTGCCAAGCAATGGAGAGAGGCAAATCCCAGCCTTAAAGGTAACATTCGCGATTATGCTACGACAAATGAACTAATCTGCCTGTCAAACATGGAGAATATCAATGCTGTGCTTATCAATGACGGACTGCCACAAGGCGAGAGACTTGTAAAGCTTAACCAGATAGCCATACAGCAGATGCAGGTGCTTGAGGAGCATAGCAACAGATTATTTTTGAAATAGTTTTTATTAGTGCCAATGCCAAACGGCGGTGGTCTCATTCACATTATAACTGACCGCTTGGCTCTCCATAGAGCTGGCGGTCAGTCTCTTTTTGTCAATCCTTCTCACTCCTGCTCCTGCTGCTGCTCGACGAACTCTCTTGGGGAGACACCGAAATGCTTGCGGAAAACGGCAGAGAAATAGGGAAGCGAGGAGAAGCCTACGGTATAGGCCACCTGAGTGACATTCACCTTCTGCTCCTTCAATAGTCGGGCAGCCTGCTCCATGCGGATGTTGCGGATAAACTCTGAAACGGGAATGCCTGTCATTTCCTTCATCTTGCGGTGCAGGTGGGCACGGCTGATGCCAGCCTCCTGACAGATGTCGTCGACACCGAAGTCGCTGTCGCCGAGGTGCTCGTTCACGCTCTTGATGATACGCTCCATCAGCAGCTCATCGTTGCCCTTGACTTCAATTTCCTTGACCTTGGCCATGGGCTGCTGCGAGCCGGAGAACTTGCCACGCAGACGCAGTCGGGTGGCAATGAGGTTGTCGATGGTGGCATGGAGCTCGTCGATGACAAAGGGCTTGGTAAGATAGGCGTCGGCACCCTTCTCGAGTCCTTCCAGACGGTTGCCGATGTCGCTCTTGGAGGTAAGCATGATGACGGGCAGGTGGGAGACATTGACATTGGTACGTATGAGACGGAGCATGGTGAAGCCGTCCATCTCGGGCATCATCACGTCGCTGATCACCAAGTCGTAGTTATTTGCAAACAGTTCCTTCAGACCATCCTTACCGTTTCGGCAGGCAGTGAAGTAATAGTAGTCGGACAGCTCATGAGCAATGTAGGTGGGGATCTCCTCGTCGTCGTCGACCACCAGAATATGGTGCGAGGAACTGGGTTGGCGCTTTCCAGAAAGTTGGACGGAGGTCGGCATCTCGGCAGTATTGTCAATCTCTTCGGGCGTCAGGTGGGCATTGCCCTGTGGCAAACGCACGGTAAAGACGGCTCCCTTCACTCCGTCGGAACGGTTGGCGCCGGTAATGGAACCGTGGTGCATATCGACAATCATCTTACAAAGGTTCAGTCCGATGCCTGTACCCTCAATATGGGCGTTGGTCTTGCCTTGATAGAAGCGGTCGAAGAGGTGCTGCAGCGTGTCTTCACGCATGCCATTGCCCGTATTGGTGACGGTGAGTTCAACATAGTTGCTCAACGCCCCGTGGGCATGATCGTCGTGGCCGGTAGAAAGGTGCACGGCAATGTCGCCATGGTCGAAGCTGTACTTGAAGGCATTGGAGAGTAGGTTAGAGACAACCTTGTCGAACTGAGTGCGGTCAATCCAGGCGGTGATGGCCCCCGAAGCTGACGTCTCAGATACGGCATCAACGGTGAAGGTGAAGTTGATGCCTCGCTCACGGGCATTGTACTCATAGACCTTGAAGATGGTATCAACAAACTGCTTCATATTGGTTTCCCGACAATGGAGGTGCATCTGCTGCTTGTCAATCTTCCGTACATCAAGAATCTGGTTGACGAGATTCAGAATGCGCTTGGCATTGCGGTCGATGACACTCAGGTCTTCGACAGACTCCTTGTCAAGATTGCGACGACGCAGCTTTTCCAAGGGACTCATGATGAGAGTCAGTGGCGAGCGGATGTCGTGAGTAGCATTGATGAGGAACTTCATCTTGTCCTCATCCATGCGCTGACGGATACGACGGCGATACATCCAACCAAACAGGCCGATAAGTCCAACGAGGCCGATGAAATAGACCGCATAGGCCAGCGTAGAGCGGTACCACGGTGCACGGACCACGATGGTATATTCGCGCGATGCCGACGGCACGCCGTTGTCCAAGGCTCTCACTTCGAGATGGTAGGTGCCACTCGACAGATGGTTCAGGCTGATGACATTGCGCCCGATGTCGCCGACTATCCATTGGCCGCCGTTCAATCGATGCTCAAATACGATGTTGGCCGAGTTGGCATAGTTGAACAACGAGAATTCCAAGGAGAACGTGTTGTCCAAATAGCTGACAGTGAAATGGTCGCTCTCGGTTACTGGTTTCTTAGTCACCTGCGTACCATTAGACTCAGTAAGTGTGGAAACGGCGTGAGCACCGATATAGAACCCCGTGAGCTGCAGATGTCCAGGATTGACCTGTACACTACGTACCTGCTCGGGAGTGAAGGTGGTAAGGCCGTCAGCCGTAGCAAAGAAGATGCGGTCATCATCCGTATGCAGGCCAGCACCAACCACATATTCGCGACCAGAAAGGCCAGAGCCGCTGATGTAGCTCACCCATTTCTTCTCGTCCATGCGATAGTGCCAGATACCCATCGTGGTGGAGCACCAGTAATCGCCGGCATTATCCTGCACGATGTAGCTCACCGACAGGTTCTTGAGTGTTTCAGACTCAGGCAGCTCCATCAGCTTATTAGTGCCACGATACCACATGTATGGGCCTTGCTCGGTACCTATGCTGATATTGCCATCATTGGTTTCCCAGATGGTGTTGATCGACTTCCGGCAAAAATGAATCCAGCCGAAAGGCTTGAACGTGTCGTTTTGCGGGTCGTAGCAGGTCACACCGTCGGAAGTGCCAATCCAGACACGCCCCTCCCGGTCGGGCATCATACAGAGTATCCAGTCGTTGCAGAGTTTGCCGCCCTTGGGGTCTTCAGCCTGCGTCATGCTATAGAAACGGAACTGACGGGTGGCCCTGTCATAGATGAGCAGACCCTTGGCATAGGCCGACAGGAAAAGATGACCATGACCATCGTCACACATCGTATTGAACTTGTCGCAAACGAAGTCAGAGAACAGTTGGGAGCGGCCCGTCAGAGGGTCGTATGAAAACAGTCCGTGACTGGTGCCTAACCAGTAGGCCTTCTGGGTGTCGCGATAGATGAATTCCACACCAAGCGGAGCCTGAGGGTGAGCCACGATACGTCCTTGGCGGTCAAAGCCGTAGACGCCCTTGTTCTGCACCGTACACCAGGTGATGCCATTGTCACCCTGACAAACCGACGACACATAGGAGCCGATGTCCTGCTTCTGCTCCGAGAAGCTCCACGACGTAAACTGTGCCTTACGGTTAGGCACGAGGAAGAGTCCCTTCTGCTGGCATCCCACCCAGACATTACCCTGGCGATCCTCGAACAAGGCCCAAATCTTGGCCGTATTCATATCGAAGCCTGGGGCCGTGGTGGTATAGCGCTGCAGACGATTGGAGCCCGCTGGTATCCAGAACAGTCCGTTGCCAAGGGTGCCTACATAGACATTGCCATGACTGTCGGTAATAGCTATACGATAACCGCCCATGGTCTGGGTCTCAGTCAGGTCGAACGGAGAATCAACAGATTGCCCGTCCTTATAGACGAGGAGCCTGTCACGACAGACGACCACCGTCTGTCCCTTCCAGTTGAAGAAAGCCGTTGGCACACCATAGGGCGACGACGACATCTGCACCTCCTTGCCTACCGGCCGGTAGCCGAAACGGTTAGCACCACCCTTCCAGAATCCGCCCTTCGGGTCCTCATAGATGCAATTAAAGAACACATCGCCCGGATCGCTCTGATATTCCTCAAGGCGCGTCAGCATGGTGACCTCAGGATGAATCTGATAGACCCCATAGCCCGATGTTCCCACCATCAGGCGTCCGTCGTGCAACTGCACTATCGTCGAGGCACGTGGCTGCAGACTATCAGGGAAATGGTAGTTGACGAAACGGTCAGTGGCAGGGTCATAACGCTGCAATCCCTGGGAAGTACCCACCCAGAGTCTTCCCTCCTTGTCGCATAGCAGCGACACCACATTGTTGAAGCACAACGAGGTAGAGTCTAAAGGATTATTCAGATAAGGGGTAAACCTATAGCCGTCGAAGCGGTTAAGCCCAAACTCCGTACCTATCCAGATGTAGCCCATCTGGTCTTGGCAAATGCTTGTTATATTCGTACTCGACAGTTTGTCGCTTCCGAAGAGTTGTCCTGTCTGAGCCATGACCTGATGCCCCAAAGTGGACAGCAACAACACGAGTGTAAGTAGTAATTTCATGCGATGTTTATAGTAGTATTTCAGCTGTTAAAGAATAGAACGCTGTGTTAGATGGTGCAAAGATAAACATAATTTTTGAAACCACCAAAAAAAAGTTTGTCGGCTGTCGATATTCACATACCAACAGCCGACTTTTTGAAATACTACTACTTTAATTGCTATTATTACTATTACTAAAACTCTATATTCTTTTTCTATTGTTTCCGCTCAAACGGCGACTCCTCTCCGAAGAGATACTGCGAGAAATAGCCACCATAGTCAATGACAATCTTCTCGAAGACGATGCCACCATGACGGGGATGCAGCGTCAGTTCATGATAGTCGGCTTGTGAAGCAACGGGCAGGTCTACCACCGACTCCACTACACGACGGGCTATCGTCGGGTAGAAAACGCTGTACATATAAGGCTGGCGGTCGACAAGTGTCTTGTTGAAGTTCACCACCTGTGCCTCCTGACCGTCAAGGCTAACGGTATACTCATGGCCACCACGATCCATGAAGTCGAGGGTTGACTTCACTACGACGCGGACCTTCACCTCCTTCACATCGGCAGGCAACGCAAAGCGATAGACGAGTGAGGCATCACCAGTCTCATGGGCATAGGGTGTCAAAGCCATAGCGCTGCGTGTACGACCATAGTAGGGATATACCGACCACTGGGTACCCTCCGGTGCCGTAGCCCGATAATAGTGCTCAGCCTCGATGGCGAGGTAGCCGGGAGCAGCGGGGAAGGTGTAGCCCGACGGAGAACCGACTGAAACAGCAGTGGTTTTAGGAAGGAGGTCCTTGGGGAAGTTATCGTTCCAATTGGTGTAGCCAATGTGCTTCTGTATCATCATGCCATTCCACTTGCCACCAGCAATATCGCGGTTGTAGCCGAGGCAAAGCAGGGAGTCGCGGCGGAAACATTGGCTAACCTTCGCTGCCCACTCGTTGGCATCGGGGTCGCCCTTGGCAGCCAAATAGCTGTTCATGGCCTGGGCATAGTACATGTCATAGAGATTGGCCATAGCCTGAACGGGGAAGAGCACGAGCTGGCGATAGAAGTCACGCTGGCTCTCGGGGATATCGAGATAGAGGCGCAGGGCACGGGTCTCCAAGCGCTGGTAGTCATCGGCCACGCGGCGCCACTCGCCAGTCTCTACGTTGTAGGTTTTGGCATCTAACATCTCGGGGGTGACACGGGCCATGTACTGGCAGTTCTGGTTATAGATGGCAGCGGCTTCCTCAGCGGCTATATCGCCGAGCACACTGGCGAAGAAGCGGCGGGTATGGTCGGTGACAGTCTGCTGGGTGTACTGCTTCGGGCTCCAGGCCATATCCATAAACAGCTGGATGGGGTATTCCATCGGCTTCAGGTCGCCGACATTCAAGATCCAAAGACGCTCGATACCGAAGTCGTAGGCCAGCGAGAGTTGCTCAAACATCTGCTGTGTCTGCGTAATGTTGATCCACTTCGAGTTGCGGGGTGCACCAACGTAGTCGACGTGGTAGTAGATACCCCAGCCACCCTTACGGCGACGCTCCTCATCATTCTTGGGCACACGGCGGATATCGCCCCAGTTATCGTCGCTGACGAGCATGCAGACATCGTCGGGCACACGGAAGCCAGCATCATAATAGTCCTGTACCTCTTTATATAAGGCCCACACCTGAGGGGTCTCCTTGGCGGGACGGCCCGTCACTTGCTGTATGATCTTACGCTGGTTGCCAACGATGCGTTCCATAAGGGTGACGTCGGGCTTGTCGCTCATAGCCTCATCGCCATCGCCACGCATGCCGATGGTCACGATATCGTCGGTACCCTTCATGCGTTCAATACCTTCGCGGAAGAACTGGTCGAGCTTCTGCTGGTTGGTCTGGTAGTTCCAGGCACCCCACTCCTTACGGTTGCGGGCATACTCCTGATGGTTGCGGGCCATCGGCTCATGGTGTGAGGTACTGATAATCACTCCCATCTCGTCGGCCACCTTCGAATTCTCGGGATCGTCGGCATAGAAAGCCCAGCCCCACATGGCAGGCCACAGCATGTTACCCTTCAGGCGCAGTATCAGCTCGAACACTTTCTCGTAGAAACGATGGTCGCCATAACCCGTGCCAAAGGTGTTCTTCACCCAGGTGGTGAGGCAAGGAGCCTCATCGTTCAGGAAAAGGCCACGCCAGCGGACAGCAGGTTCCCCATCCGTACGCGTACCATTATATATATATATGGCTTCATGACGGTCGATGGGGGCATCGGCCCAGTAGTACCAAGGCGATACACCTATCTGGCGGCTCAGCTCGTAGATACCGAAGATGGCACCACGGCGGTCGCTGCCCACAATCGTGAGCCGATCCTGACGGGCATCCAGCATATATTGCTCCGTACGCCCCTTCAACTCCTTCTGGTACTGTTTCAGCGTTGCGGCGGTACCAGCCACTATAGTTGCATCGTCAGCGCTGTTGACAAATGTCACCTCAGCACCGCAGACACGCTCCAAGTCGGTCTTCAGGTTGCGGGCTGCATTCATGACACCTCGCTGTTCCTGCGGACTGACAAAGATGGAGATCTTCCCGTTCTTGTTCAGCTGCCAATCACCATGCTGAAAGTCTACAAACGATTCGACAGCCCCAGCGCCGAGAGGAGCGAGGCAGCACATTAGCACACTCAGGAAAAACTTCATTCCGTACTTCATTTTGCAACTATTTTCTGCAAAAGTACAGAATAAATAAAGGAGCGATAAGCAAAATTATCTCAAAAACCTATAATGAGACATTTTTATAAGAGTCGGAGCGTTCCCCGTAAAAAGGGAGGCGGAGTGAGGGCAAAAGAAAGACACACACGAATGAAAAAAGAGCTCCAAGAGCCATGGGCAGTATCGGAGCACTCTCCTTAGGAACGCTGCCGAAAGTGCATTGATACTGAATCATACGGTTGATACAGGTGTCGACATTTGCCCAGTTGCCGGCTTCAACTTCACTAAGTAATCGGGGAAATACCTCGCGAATATATTTTTGATGCTCCGGACCGAGCGAGGCAGGCAATTCTTCGGCGGGAGCATACCAGGCCACCGTTCCGTCGGCTGTCGGATGAGGGAAGAAGCATAGTGTCTGCCAATTGCCGTCACGCAGGATGAAGTTGGCAAAGAGCTGTTCCTGCGTAAGGCTGTCAGTGGGTTCCATCACCTGCTTTGCATGGACACTCAGCGGCATGATTTGTTCACCGTCGTTGACGAGAAGGCGGCAGAAACGGGCTGCATCCTCTCGTGGCAGAATCTGGGAAAAGACTGACCCTGCAAAAAACCACAGGGTCAGTCCCAACAGACATCTATACATATCAAATCAAATGCTTTCGATAAACTTGATGATGGCATCGCGGTCAGCCTTCGGCAGGTTATAGAACTGCTCGGTAGCACGATAACCATCGGACTTCTTGGAATAGCCATGCCACATGATGGCCTCTAAGACGGTACGAGCCCGGCAGTCGTGCAAACGATCGTCGGCACCAGTCAGCTGGCGGCTCAGGCCACGTCCCCATAGCGGAGTAGTACGGCACCAGCCTGTACGAATGTCATTAATCATGAAGAGGCGATGCTGCACCATGTCGGTGTAGGGCCAGATGGTCTGGTTGGCGAATTTGGGCAGCATCTTTGAAGCATCCTTGCCAATGCGCTGGGCATAAGCCTTCGTGCTGGCATCCACCCACATATTGTCCTCACCTGTTTTCCACGACGGACGGTGGCACTGGGCACAACCAATCTGCGTGAACAACTGTTTGCCACGCTTGACGTCGGCATCGTTCAGGCTACGGGCAGCAGGCACAGCCAGACCACGGTGCCAAACCATGAACTGGTAGTACTGCTTGTCGCTCATCTCGTCAGTACCATTATAGGGGGCACCCTTATAAAGATAGGTATCAAAGGTTTCCTTCTTGGCGATGCTTGTGCAGCTCAGTATCTCATTGATGCGCTGGCTGATTCCCTCATCAGTACCGTCGGCATAATAGGGATGCAAGATGCTGGCCTCCGACTGTCCGTGCTGCTTGATGTAGCTGATGACCTCAGCATCCTCACTCTGAGCCTTGGCCCAGGCGGGAGTAGAGTAGAGCCAGTGGCGGTCGGAACGCGTTACATTAGTGATGTTCCAGATGGCATTGGCACCAGCACCGTCCTGTAGCGAACCTCGGGTCATGGCATAGGTAAAGCGCTTCAACGGACCGTGGTCGCCGCGATGAGATCCCGTGTCATTATAGGGAGCAGAATAGTAGGCTGAAGCCTTGAAGCAGTTGGCCTCCTTGTCCCACATGGCGGGGTTCAGCTCAACGTATGGTGCCTCGGCAGCCCACTGGCGCTCTATCTCCTCGTCGTCGATGGCATCGAGCAAGCCTGTACCATAAACGCCAATCGTCGACTCCAAGCGCACGTCGTAGTTCTCAGGCTTCGGATTGGTGTTGAAGGCTGACTGCGGAATACGCACCTCTGGATAGATCAGCGCATATTGCTCGCCATCGGGGAACTTCATGGACAGGCCACTCTCCATCTCGGTAACGTTTTTCCACTCGATGGAAATCTGGTTCTCGTCGATGGGAGCCTTGAAGGGTGTCATGGCCTGCGTCTGTGGCATACCCGTCACCTCTGTGATATAGCCATTGGTATCAGGATGGTAGATGACCAACAAGTAGCCGTTGCCAACGGTGTTGGCGCGATATTCTGTCTGACGTTTGCCATGACCATAGGCAGGGTGACAGGCAATACAAGAGTTACGCACCCAGGCAGGTCCCAGACCTTTGCGGGGAGCCTGTTCAAAGGTGTAGAGATGTTCGAAGAAGTCCTCGCCCGTATTGAAGTCCTCCTCCATGCCAGCTACATTCTCCACAGCAGGAGCGGGAGCCGAGTAGCTGGCCTTCTCTGTCGTTCCGAGCTGTCCACCAGGGAACCACTCGTCAGCGGTGAATACGTCGTTGGCCTTGCCAAACACTTCCTCCGCAGGAATGAGTCCACCAAGTTCCTGCTTGGTTTCGTCATCGTCGGAACAGGCTGTGAATAGGGTAAATCCCAGCAGGCCAATCGATAGTTTAGAAAGATTTCTGTAGTTCATATAGTTATTGATTAGGTATTATTCTTCTGAGGTCGACTCCCAGTTCTCTGGGTCGTCGAAGTTCTTGCCCCATACCACGCCACAGTACTTCACGAAGGGCGAGGGCATGTTAGAGATGGCGGCGATGCTGGCTACATAGGCATTCTCAATAACGGTGTTGACGCTGGACTTATCGACGCTGGCAAAGAACGTATGGAAGGAATACTGGTTGGCCTTTTTGTCGGTAGAGCCGAGCCACACATTGCGGATAGAACGGATGTTGTCACGGAAATCGGCAATGGAATTGTAGCTGTAGGGCGACTCCACATAGGCAATATCACCAGATGAGAAGGGATTGGCAATCTTAGCCGTGCCGACTTCGTTGCCAATGGCTACGCATGAGCCCTCATCGTCAGAGAGTACCTGAGCAATAGCTGCCTGCAAAGTGGGGAACGTGCTCTTGCTGCCACTAATGCCAGCACGTGTCAGGTTGTCACCGTATGTCAGGCCGTTCTCTGTCGTATAACCCAGTCCGGCAGCCTTCACCACATTAACACGGGAAGCATTCTTCTCACCTTCCCAGGCTACCTGCAACTGGAAGCAGCGCTCTTTCAGCAGACGGCATACCTGCTGGGCATACTTCAGCTCGTCGGCACCGCTGACACTCTCATAGTTGGTATAGGTGTCGTTGCCCTGCAATTCGCTGACCTTGCGGTTCTGACCATTACGGAACAGGATGAACTCCAATGCGTGGAAACCGAGGATAGTCGACTCATCCTCAATCTCTGCTGTCATACCGCCCTTGAAGTAGGCCAACAGCTCTGCACGGTCCAACGGCCAGGAATCAATAGTGGGGTCGATGCTAAAGTCTGAAGCAGCACCACCGAGGAAGGCCTCTGAACGTTCCCAGTTCTGACGGGCATCCTTGAAGTCGGCACAGGCCTTGTCAATCTGTGCCTGCGTAATGGTCTGCACGGTAAGGCCGTTCAGGGTCTTCTCCAAATCCTCCACGTCATCAGCCAGCTTGGTGTAGGTGGGCACGATGACATTCGATACCAGATTCTCCAGAACCTTGCGCAGATAAGCCTCCTGTGCTTCGCTCAACTTCGAGGTGGCGATAGCGGTGTTGGCCTTTGTCAGCTCATTGACCAGCGTAGCGCAAGCATCGATAGCCGTATTGCCGAACACCTTGCTCTTATAGTTGGCTTCCGTGGTGTTGGCAGGATAGGTGTCCTGGTCGACCACGGGTTCAGCCGTCACGATATTAAACTCTGTGGTGTTCTCGTTCTTGTCATCGTCGCTACTGCACGATGTCATTGTCAGGGTACCCATCAGGATGCCAGCCGACAGCATAAAAATTTTCTTGTTCATAACCTATTATTATTTTAATATCATTTTCTCCATTATTAAAGGAAGAATCCTTCATAAGCCACACCGACATTCACCGACGGTTCCTCGTTATAGAGCGAACGGAGCAGGCGCTTCGAATATTCTGCCTTGATGACAATCTGCTTGATGGGGTGATAGTTCAGACCAACGGCAAAACGCTTCACTTCTGTATAGTCATAGGCCGTTCCCTTGGTCTGGCTGGCATACGGGTTATACTGCTCGTAGCGGCCGAAGACGTAGAGCTGTGGTCGCTCGGCATTAAGTCCCTTGACTTTTGACCAATTGCCAATAACCGAGAAAAGGTCATAACCTGCCTCAATACCCCATGCATAGGCATTCTTCGAGACAAAGGCCGAATGTTTGTAAGGTGACTTTGAGTTCAGGCGGTTGTAGACATACTTCAGCTGAGCAGCATCGCCTAAGTAGCCATAGTCGGCCTGTCCGCGAACTATC
>CADBHI010000079.1 GCA_902794405.1 uncultured Prevotellaceae bacterium | reverse complement strand
GCTTTCTATTGTTACAATGCCCTTACCTCAGTGACCATCGGCAACAGTGTGAAATCCATTGATGATGGTGCTTTTTATTTCTGTTGGAAATTAACTTCTGTGACCATACCTAACAGCGTGATTTTGAATGTACGAAAAGCAATGGTCTTCGTATTGTCAACCTTACAGATTATAGTACCGTTGCAGTATTGGATGAAGACGGCGATCCTAAAAATTATTCTTATCTCACAGTTTTTGCCGGAGATAATGCAACAGATGAGGATTATATCGTAGTTGCAGGAAATAATAAGTTTAAGATATTTGAAACAATTCCAGAGAGTAGCGGTGTAAGGCAGATTTCCTATTCAGGAGCCGAACCGTCGTACTTCGGCATAAACGGGCAGAAATACAACGAGCCACAACAGGGATTGAATATCGTTGTGGACGGCGAAACAACAAATAAAATCGTTGTGAAGTAATAGTTGTTAGATGTGGAGTGATTGATTAGGATCTCTCCACATTTTGTTAGTATGGTATCAATCCCATTTCTATGCGTTGCTGTTGAGTGTCACCTCCACCTCTAGTACAGCCATTGATGCAAGAACCGACAAAAGCAAGGATAAATGAAGCAATGACAAGACCTATTGTGACGTAGATTGCATTACTCAGGTTTCTTTCACCGTCGAAGTCTTTTGAAGTGTACCAGAAATAGATTCCGCAAGCTACAGAAAATGGTAAAAACACGTAAAGACAGGCAGTACCATATATAGCACTACACACTATGGCTATGCCGCCAATGAGTAAACACAATAGTTTCAACCAAATATTATCCATAATCTTAAAATGTTGTTTTCTGAACGATATTGTGTGCCGACGTACATTTTCAGGTGTGTGTCGGCTTTTCTACTACTCACCGTTGAAGAAGTTCATGGCCTATATTGTTTATGTTTATGCATCAAAGGAAGGTAATTAAAATTCTATGACTGCAACACAAACGATTTACATGTTGAAGGGCGACGCCAACGGCGACGGACAAATCACCGTAACGGCCATCGGCGTCATCGTCGATATGATACTGGGTAAGACTACAGCTGGTTCGCGGAAGATGCAGCAGGAGGTGGAGCCGCAATAGTTTATTTTGCGAAATAAGGCGGTGGATTTTTGATTACTGACCCCGCCCCCGACCCCGCCCCTACCAGGGGTGGGGAGTTTTGGAGAAGGGGTGGGGAGTTATGAGAAGGTGTGGGGAGTTCTGGGGGATGGGTTAATTAAACCATTTGTAGAAAAACGAGTCTATATGATAGCAGGTGTTATTAACAAATTAATCAATTCTACAAATGAAGAAAGTTTATTTAGGACTTATGCTGGCTCTCTCAATGATGACAGCCAGCGCCCAGGAGCCAAATATCCCAAGAGGAATGTTTGGTGGTCAGCAGCAAATCGACGTGAAATTCGATGAGTACAAGGCAGCTCCTCAGGGGTTTGACCAGGAGCGTGAGGGGATTGCGAAGGGAACAGTAACGCTTATTGAGTATCAATCGGAGTCAGTAGGCACGACCCGTAAGGCCAACGTTTATCTGCCGCCAAAGTACGATGCGAAGAAGAAGTACAACGTACTCTACCTGCTTCATGGCATTGGTGGTGACGAGAACGAGTGGTACAAGGACGGTGGTGTGCCAAACATTATCATGGACAACCTCTATGCCGACGGCAAGGTGGCTGACATGATTGTAGTGATGCCAAACGGACGTGCCCAGAAGGATGACTCTCGTGCCGGAGGTATGCGCTCGTTCAGGGCTTTCGGTGACTTCGACAAGGACCTTATCGGCAGCCTTATTCCTTATATTGAGAAGAATTTCAGCGTGTATACCGACAAGAATCACCGCGCCATTGCAGGTCTGTCAATGGGTGGCGGCCAGTCTCTAAATTTCGGACTTGGTCACATGGATGTCTTTGCATACGTAGGCGGCTTCTCGTCTGCTCCCAACACCATGCGTGCTGCACAGCTCATTCCCGATATAGATAAGGTGAAGAAGGAGAACAAACTGCTGTGGATGGTATGTGGTGGTGCCGACGGCCTGATGAACAACAGCGCTCAGCTGAAGGTCTTCTGCGATGAGAACGGCATACCCTGCACACTCATCAACTACCCGGAGGGACGACACGACTTCGTTGTATGGAAGTATGGCCTCTATAATTTTGCGCAGTTGATTTTCAAATAGACAGCTGTTAATTAAACAAAAAAGATGAGGGGGTTGAACGATTCTCTCATCTTTTTTTCACCCTTTTTTGTACCTTTGCACCCACAATTCTAACAGACAATGGGAAATAAGATTGTAACGTTTGGCGAGCTGATGCTTCGCTTTTCAAAGGAGGATAAGAAGAGATTGTCGCAGGGCCGCATGTTCTGTGGTAACTATGGTGGCAGCGAGGCTAACGTGGCCGTGTCGCTGGCCATGCAGGGTGAAGAGGTGGAATATGTCACGCGCCTGCCGGCATCACAGATGGGACGAGCCGGAGCGATGAAGCTGCGTGAACTGGGTGTTGGCACAGACTATATTATATATGGTGGCGACCGTATCGGCGTCTATTACTTTGAAGAAGCAGCCAGCATTCGTAATGCCAGCGTGGGCTATGACCGTGCAAACTCTGCCTACTATTATCTTCAGCCAGGCATGATTGACTGGCACAAGGCGCTGAAGGATGCGTCGGTGCTCCATGTATCGGGCATTACGGCAGCCATCACACAGCCTGCAGCCGATGCTACTTTCGAGGCTATTGACGTTGCAGAGGAGATGGGACTGACCATCTCCATCGACTTGAACTATCGCAAGAACCTGTGGCGATATGAGGGTGCTCAGCCTCGCGAGACGCTGAACCGGATGGCAGAGCATGCCGACGTGATGTTTGGCGACGTTATAGAGTATGAGTTCATTACGCAGCATCCGAAGATTCCCTTCCTGCCAAAGGATTCCGACTATGACATGAACCTCGATGCATACCGTGAGTGGTACGAGGACCTGCACCGCCGTTTCCCCCGTTGCCATAAGATGATGATCGGCATGCGCAACGAGGTGAGTTCCAGCCATCATTTCCTGACGGCCCTGCTGTGGACTGAAGGCAGAATGCTTAACGCCAAGATTGTGGATATTCCGCAGGTGGTTGACCCGATGGGTGTGGGCGATGCTTTCTCGGCTGGATTCCTGCATGCCCTGAGACTGTTCCCCGATGACGACCAGCGTGTGCTTGACTACTCATTGGCTGCTGCCTCGCTGAAGAATACCATTGCAGGTGACTTCAACCTGTCGACGGAAGACGAGATCATGGAGGTGATGAATGATGATTTCACCATCCAGCAAATCAAGATCTATGATTAAAGTCAAACGTAGACGTGGCAATTAGATATTAATGCCGTAGTTCTGCTTGATTTCGTTCATCACGAAAATACTTTCAATAGCCCCGACACTCTCAATGGTGCCCAGTTTATTGAGGACAAATTCCTGGTATTGCTTCATGTCGGCAGTACGCACCTTTAGTAGATAGTCATAGTTTCCGGAAGTGTTGTAGCATTCGATTACTTCAGGAATCCTTTGGATGCGATGTGTGAATATATCGGCTATCTCATGGTTAATCTGCTTGAGCTTTACTTTGCAAAAAACCAGTAACCCTTGATTGAGCTTATCGGGGTTGAGGATGGCTGTGTATTTCTTGATATATCCTTTTCGCTCCAAGCGCTTCTGACGTTCAAAGACTGGGGTAGGGGTCAGGTGTACCGCATCAGCCAGTTCTTTGGTAGTCATCTTTGCATTTCTTTGCAGAGCCTTGAGTATCTGGAGGTCAATATCGTCTAATGAGTCCATGGGTTAGTGGGAGTTAGAGTGTGACGCCATTCTTGAAAATGGATATTTCACGATAGTTGTTTTCTTCATTGCGAGCGGGAGCTCCGCTGGCAACGGCAAGAACCTTGTCAATAAATTCAGGCAACAAATCCTGCATGGTGCGGCCCTCAATGAGCTGTCCGGCAGAGAAGTCCACCCAGTTGGGCTTGTTCTTTGCCAATGTGGGGTTGGTAGCAATCTTCATCGTGGGAACGAAGGTGCCGAAGGGTGTGCCGCGACCTGTGGTGAAGAGCACTAAATGGCAGCCGCAAGAGGCCAGAGCCGTAGAGGCAACGAGGTCGTTGCCGGGGGCAGAGAGGAGGTTCAGTCCTTTGGCAGTAAGACGGTCGCCATACTCCATGACGCCGCTGACAGGCGCCTTGCCGCATTTCTGGGTGCAGCCTAATGCCTTGTCCTCGAGGGTGGAGATGCCACCGGCCTTGTTGCCAGGCGATGGATTCTCGCCGACGGGCTCACCGTGAGAGAGGAAGTAGTTCTTGAAATTATTGACCATCGAAACGGTCTGGTCGAACAGCTCCTTCGTTTCGCAGCGGTTCATCAGGATGGTCTCTGCACCAAACATCTCAGGTACCTCTGTGAGTACTGAGGTACCACCCTGTGCCACGAGCCAGTCGCTGAATTCTCCGACGAGGGGGTTGGCCGTAATACCGCTAAAGCCGTCGCTTCCTCCGCACTTCAGTCCAATACGTAACTCGCTGACAGGCACGGCTTCACGCTTATCTTCTTTAGCAATTGTGTAAAGTTCCCGTAGGATCTGCATACCAGCTTCCACCTCGTCGCCCTCCACCTTCTGAGTGACGAGCAGGCGGATGCGTTGCTTGTCATAGTCACCAAGCATTGCCATGAAATCGTCAGGCTGGTTGTTCTCGCAGCCGAGACTTAAAACGAGTACGCCACCAGCATTGGGGTGAAGGCAGATGTCGCGCAGAACCTTACGGGTGTTCTCGTGGTCTTCCGACAGCTGCGAACAACCATAGTTATGATGCCAGGCGTGAATGGCATCGATGTTCTCGCAGCCCGTTTCACGTATCAGTTGGTGAACCAGTCGTTCGGCTATGCCGTTGACGCAGCCCACGGTAGGTACTACCCATATCTCATTTCGCACGCCAACGTCGCCGTTCTTGCGGCGATAGCCCTTGAAGGTACGATTCTCGACGGGAATACTAAGTTTCTCGTCTACAGGCTGGTAGGTATAATCCAGTGTGCCGCTAAGGTTGGTCTTCAGGTTGTTTTCGTTTACCCAGTCTCCAGCCTTCATAGCCTGAAGTGCATGTCCGATGGGGTAACCGTATTTAATGATGTCTTCGCCTGCTGCCACGTCTTTGATGAGCACCTTATGGCCAGCAGGTGTGTCTTGGTTAAGTGTAATACTCAAACCATCAACTTCAATCAAATCCCCCTTCTTCTTAGGTTGCAGACATACAACGACGCTGTCTGCTTTGTTTATTTTCAAGTAAGTAGTTTGTTCCATTTTCTGTTTGTCGTTTTTGTATGATTAGTTCTTAAATAGCCGTTCGTCGGTAGAATTCCACATTCTCTTTGGTAAGTATTTCAATAGGCATGTAATTGACGGGATTCACAGCACGTTTCATGACAATGGCATTGAACAGCGCGTCGACTGAGGCATAGCCCTGCTGATAGGCATGCTGGGCAATAAGGAATGAAATACTGCCTTGACGGACGCACTCTTCGTTCTTGGGCACCATGTCGTAGCCCATAATCTGGATGTTACGGCGGTTACTCTTTTGCAGGAACTGTCCCACGATGTGGGCTTTGGAATTAAAGGTGATGCAGTGATGTACAAGCGGATGTTCCTTGAAGAATGTCTCCAGAATACTATCATAATCTGCGTTCTCCTTGTCTAATGGCAGTTCAACCTCTGTAATTTGTATTTCAGGGAAATGGTCTACCATATAGTGACGAAATCCAGTCTCACGGTTGGCTTGCTGTTTGGAGCCCACCTTACCGTCACGTGTCTGCTTGACAAGTGCTATTTCCTTTTCTTTTGAGGCCAACAGCATCAGCATGCGTGCAGCGAAATAGCCACTGGCAAACGAGTCCTGTCCAAAGAATGCCAATGGTTTAAGATCTGGCATGTAGGAGTCGAGCAACACATAAGGAATCTGTCGCTCTGTCAGTTTCTCAGTAAATCTTGCTGTTTGTTCCAGTGTAGTCGGCACAATGATGACACCATCAATCTTAGCAGTAAAGAACTCACGGACCATACGGGTAAAGGCTGCAGCATTAAAGCGTTCGTAATAGACAAACTTTAACGTGATGCCAAAGTCCCGTCGGTAGTCAGTGCAGGCCTGGGCGCCTTCCTCAATCTCATCCCAGTAAGCTTCCTGTTCATGCTTGGGAAGAACGCAATAAAAAGTATATTGTTTATTATAAGCCAGAGCTGAGGCATACATGTTTGGACGGTAGTCCATCTCCTCAAGTGCCTTGTTGACTTTATCGAGTGCTTTTTTCGACACATTCGGCCGATTGTGTAGTACACGGTCAACAGTTCCTACAGAGACTCCAGCACGTACCGCAATGTCTTTAATTCTTATATTTTCTTTTGCCATGACAGTCTTTTCGTGTTTAGATGCGGCAAAGGTAAGTATTATTTTCGAGACTGCCAAATTTCCGCGCTACGAAATCGGTTACGGAAGTTTTTTCATGCTTTATTTGGTGGTTTCAAAAAAACGTTGTATCTTTGTCGCTGCAAAAATGAAATGACATTAATCTATAAAACAAGATCAAGACAACAATGGCAAAGATTGTAACATTGGGCGAGATTATGCTTCGCCTGTCGCCGCAAGGCAACGACCGTTTCATCCAGAGTGAATCATTCCGCATCATCCCTGGTGGTGGTGAGGCTAACGTAGCTGTCTCGCTGGCTAATTATGGCCATGAGGCCTACTATGTATCAAAGCTGCCTAAGCATGAGATTGGCCAGATTGCCGTCAATGCCCTGCGTCGCTACGGTGTTAACACTGAATTTGTGGCACGTGGGGGCGACCGCGTTGGTCTATACTATGCTGAAACAGGTGCTTCGATGCGTCCATCGAAGGTTATTTATGACCGCGCCCACTCTTCTATCGCCGAGGCTACACCAGCCGATTTTGACTTC
This sequence comes from uncultured Prevotellaceae bacterium, assembly GCA_902794405.1. Lineage (GTDB taxonomy): Bacteria > Bacteroidota > Bacteroidia > Bacteroidales > Bacteroidaceae > Prevotella. The sequence continues at coordinate 19,118 of CADBHI010000079.1, read as the reverse complement.
GATAAGATCATGGAGGGTGCTGCTTGGTTCCATTGGAGCGGTATCACGCCCGCTATCTCTGACAAGGCTGCTGAGCTGACGAAGCTGGCCTGTGAGGCTGCCAAGCGTCATGGTGTGACTGTTTCTGTCGACCTGAACTTCCGCAAGAAGTTGTGGACCAGCGAGAAGGCTATCAGCATCATGCGCCCCCTGATGAAGTATGTTGATGTATGCATTGGCAACGAAGAGGATGCAGAGCTTTGTCTCGGCTTCAAGCCTGATGCTGACGTTGAAGGCGGTCAGACCGATGCTGCTGGTTACGAGGGCATCTTCAAGCAGATGATGCAGGAGTTTGGCTTCAAGTATGTTGTCTCTACGCTTCGCGAGAGCTTTAGCGCTACCTTCAACGGCTGGAAAGCATTAATCTACGACGGTAAGGAGTTCTACCAGTCGAAGCGCTACGAGATTAACCCCATTATCGACCGCGTGGGTGGTGGCGACTCGTTCTCTGGTGGCTTGATCCACGGTCTGCTGACAAAGGAGACCCAGGGCGAGGCCTTAGAGTTTGCCGTTGCTGCTTCAGCACTGAAGCACACCATCAATGGCGACTTCAATCAGGTGACCATTGAGGAAGTAGAGGCTTTGGCTGGCGGAAGTGCTAACGGACGTGTGCAAAGATAATTAAAAGAAGTATTATGGCAAAGTTTGATAAGATTGCTGTCCTGAAGAAGATTGGTGACACTGGTATGGTGCCCGTCTTCTATCACAAGGACCTGGAAACTTGTAAGAACGTGGTGAAAGCCTGCTATGAGGGCGGTGTCCGCGCTTTTGAATTTACGAACCGTGGCGACTTCGCCCAGGAAGTATTTGGCGAACTGGTGAAGTGGGCCGACAAGGAGTGTCCTGAACTGGCATTAGGTATTGGTTCGGTGGTAGATGCACCAACCGCTGCTATGTATCTTCAGTTAGGAGCCAACTTTGTGGTGGGTCCGCTGTTCAATCCTGAAATAGCCCCTGTATGCAATCGTCGTTTGGTGCCCTACTGCCCAGGCTGTATGACTGTCTCAGAGATTGGCAAGGCTCAGGAACTGGGCTGCGACCTGACGAAGGTGTTCCCTGGCGACGTCGTTGGTCCCAACATGGTGAAGGGCCTGAAGGCTCCCATGCCTTGGTCGAAGATTATGGTGACTGGCGGCGTAGCTCCCGAAGAGGAGAACCTGACAAAATGGTTCAAGGCTGGCGTGTTCTGCGTTGGCATGGGCTCGAAGCTGTTCCCCTCGGACAAGGTGAAGGCCGGCGACTGGCAGTATGTAACCGACAAGTGCAAGGAGGCACTCGGTTATGTGGCTAAGGCACGGGCTTAAACTACTGTTCGTCTTACTTATCCTTTCAGCTTGTTCACCCTCTGATAGGCAGCAGGTGGACAAGCTGAATTCACTTTCATACGCCTGTCACTACCGTTCAGTCGACTCCACTGAACACTATGCGCGGAAGGCACTTGCCGCCGCCACACATTATGAGGACGGAAAGGCCGAGGCCTACAACAATCTGGCATTCTCGCATATCATTCGCATGCGCTACAATGAGGCGCAGAAAGCCCTCGACATCATACCCTCGATTACCGATAACCAACTGGAGCTGCTTGTCTGCTACGTTCAGCAGATGCGCCTTTGTCAGCGCCGTTCACAGAACCGTGAGTTCTACGATTACCGAGAGCGGGCTATGGAGTCGCTGAAACGTATCAACGAGGAACGTGACATGCTTGAGGAGCGTCAGCGTCGGCGCCTGCTCTATGCAGAGAGCGAACTGGCCATTGTCAGTTCCACCTATTATTATTATATAGGCCTCGAGCAGCAGAGCATCGATGCCCTGAACCAGATGCCAGACGACGTAAAGCTTGACACGCCACAGTTTCTGAACTATCTCTACAATGTTGGTGCAGGCGGTATCATCACTGAAGGAACGCAGCAAGAAATCAACCAGCAAGAGTATGACCACCTGTTGCGCTGCCTCCAGATAGCAGTACGCGACGATTATCCCTATTTCTCTGCTAATGCCTTGGAGGCACTGGCAGAACATCTGGCCGATGCCGATAGCCGTCAGCAGCTTATGGAGGATAATGCGCCCGGCATGAAACTGCTTAACCCCGATGGCATCAGTGAGGAGGAACTGCCCGCGTGGTTGGCAGAAGAGGCATTGCTGATATTCCAGCAGTATGGCGATGTCTACCAGATAGCAGGTGCCTACCGTACGCTGGCTTCCTGTTATCGTGCCCGCGGCGACTATGAGGCGGCACTTGAACACCTGCAGCTGGCACTCAGCGACACAACCATTTTCCAGGCTCCAGACCTTGTGGCCAGCATCCGCGAACAGCTGAGTGTGGCCTATGCCGCCATCGACGACAAGGAGTCGAGCGACTACAATCGTAATCTATATCTCGACCTGCAAGAGCAGACTCGTCAGGACCGACAGTTAGAGGCACGTGCCGACCAACTGGGCTATGCTGTCAATCAGCTGAACTGGATGCTGGGGGCAGTGGCTGCTGCCATCGTGCTGTTGTTGACCTTGCTCTGGCTCTTCCGCTACATGAACCGCCACCAGAAACACGACAGTCCGCTTGACGACCAGATTGAGGAGCGCAGCGAGCAATTAGCCATCGGCCGCCAACACGTAGTAGAGGGTGAGCGTCGCCATCTTGAACAGCGGGCCAAGATATCGCTGGTCAATAGTCTGCTGCCGCTCATCGATCGAATGATGCACGAGGTGAAGCGAGACGGCGACAAGGATTACATCCGTGAGCTGACTGAGCAGATAGAAACCGATAATGAGTTGCTGACGCATTGGATACAACTACGACAGGGACAGGTGAACCTCCGTATCGAGAGTTTCCCGTTGCAGCCCCTGTTCGACATGGTGGCACGTAGCCGTCGCAGTTTCCAGATGAAGGGCATCAGCCTTGTCGTGGAGCCGACACAGGCTGTGGTGAAGGCCGACCGTATTCTGACGCTGTTCATGCTGAACACCTTAGCCGACAACGCCCGCAAGTTTACGAACGAGGGCGAGGTGACGATTTCGGCCGTCGAGGCTGCTGACTATGTTGAAGTTTCAGTCAAAGACACGGGCATCGGCATGGACGACGACCAATTGGCACATGTCTTTGACCGTAAGGTCATTGCCGACGACAACGGTCAGCGGCCTGCATCACATGGCTTCGGACTTCTGAACTGTAAGGGTATTATTGAGAAATACCGCAAGTTGAGCCAACTCTTCAGCGTCTGCACCCTGCAGGCTGAGAGCAAGCAGGGTAGGGGGAGTCGTTTCTTCTTCAGGCTTCCCAAGGGGAAGATGATGGGACTGCTAATAGGGCTAATGGGCCTTATGGGATTTTTGACTCCAGCTGCTGCTTTTGCAGCTCCGACAGAAAACCCGCTTGCCCGTGCTGCCGTCTATGCAGACTCTGCATATTTCTCGAACATCAATGGCACCTATGATCGTACGCTTCTCTTTGCCGATTCCTGCCGTCAATGCTTGAACGAGCACTACCTGCAACAGCATCCGAACGGTCAGACGCTGATGCTGCATGATGGTGACACATCAGTAACACCGCCCGAGATTCAATGGTTGCATGATTCATTGAAGACCAACTATAACGTTATCCTCGACATCCGCAACGAGAGTGCTGTAGCTGCGCTGGCACTTCACGAGTGGCAGCTTTATTCTTACAACAACCGCATCTATACCTCGCTGTTCAAAGAACTCTCGGCCGACAATACGCTGGCCGACTACTGTCGTACGATGCAGCAGACGCGCACCAACCGCATGATTGCCGTCGTGCTACTGGTGCTGGCCTTACTGGCCATCTTGCCAGTCTACTATTTCTTCTATTTGCGTCCGCGACTCAACGCCCGCTTTATGGCCGAACGCCAACGGCGTGACGACCTCGAACTGCTTGACGACGACCTGCGACGTACAGATATCGAGCTTGCCAACCTTCACATCTCGAATGCGGTGCTCGACAACTGTCTCTCGACACTGAAGCACGAGACTATGTACTACCCCTCGCGCATCCGACAGCTGATAGATCAGGGCGATATGGAGTCTGTCAACGAGGTGGTCAGCTATTACCGCGACCTCTATAATATGCTGAGCCTGCAAGCTATGTCGCAGGTGGAACGAGTCAAGTTGCACCTCCGTCCGCTGGAGCATGGAATTCTGGGCGACGAGACCCTTGTCGGCTATCTTTTCGACATCTTGAAACGACAGCACCCCATAGAGACAACCTTTACGCCCCACGGCACCCAATATATCGAGATAAGGTGCCTGCTGCCTGCTGGAGCTTTCGAAAATGGCGATAGCCAGCCTGCCATCGACTATCTGCTTTGCCGACAGATTGCCCGCGATCATGGTGAAGCCACCAACCGCCGTGCATGCAGCGTTCACAAAGAGTCGCAAGACAACGGAACCATTAACATGATCATAATATTACCAGCTTATGGAAAAGTTCAAAGTAATCATAGTTGAAGACGTGCCCCTCGAACTGAAGGGCACCCTGGGTATCATTCGTAATGACATACCCGAGGCCGAGGTCATCGGCACGGCCACCAACGAGGCCGAATACTGGAAAGTGCTGAAACAAGGTCTGCCAGACCTCCTGTTGCTCGACTTGGGTCTTGGCGGCTCAACGACTATTGGTGTCGAAATCTGTCGTTCGACCAAGGAGATGCATCCCAATGTGAAGGTGCTCATATTCACGGGCGAGATACTGAACGAGAAACTGTGGGTCGACGTGCTCGACGCAGGAGCCGACGGCATCATCCTGAAGACTGGTGAGCTGTTGACACGACACGACGTGCAGAGCGTGATGGATGGCAAGCAGTTAGTGTTCAACGAGCCGATACTCAAGAAGATTGTCGAGCGTTTCAAGCGTGCTGTTGGTGCCCAGTTGGCCAAGCAAGAGGCATTGATCAACTATGAGGTTGATGAGTACGACGAACGCTTTCTGCGCCACCTTGCCCTCGGCTATACGAAAGAGCAGATTACTGGCTTACGCGGCATGCCTTTCGGCGTGAAGAGCTTGGAGAAGCGACAGGCAGAGCTCATGAAAAAACTGTTCCCTGACGGCAACGGTGGTATGGGCATCAATGCTACGCGCTTGGTAGTTCGCGCCCTCGAACTACAGATACTTGATATCGACAATTTGGAACCCGACGAGTCATAAACGGTGAAGCGACTGTACTATCATCTGATTCTTGCATTGGCTGTTGCTGAGGTGGTGCTGGTGCTGTTGTCGTGGCTGTTGTCGGCCACGCAGACTGAGGGTGTCACTTCGCTCCTCAGCTCTGAGGGACTGCGCTGGTTCTTCGGCTCGTTTGTCAGCATGCTGGTGTCGAAATGGCTCGTCTGGCTGTTGCTGCTGTCGATGGCAGGCGGATGCTTGTGGCAGAGCGGACTATTGAAGGTGTCATTGAATGGTTATCGCGAGCGGATTGCCTTCCGCACAACGCTAATCCTATTCCTGCTCTATGTTCTTGTCATCGTAGCCCTGACGGCTGTGCCCCACGCCCAGCTGCTCTCGGCTACGGGACGACTTTTCCCCTCACCATTCAGTCGTGCATTAGTGCCTGTTGTTGCGTTTGGCCTATTGTTGCACTCTGCCGTCTACGGTTGGGCTTCGGGGCGCTTCACTTCGTTTGCCGATGTCATCGACTCTATGTCGTACGGCTTACAGAAAGCAGCTCCCCTCTTCATCCTTTACATCTTCTTCTTCCAATTCTTTGAGTCGCTCTGCTTCGTCTTTTCATAGAGACGGCGGGATTTGTGAGTGTATAGCCGGAGGGTGTTTTTGTCCGATGAAATGGGCGAAAACATTGAAAAACTGTGAAAGTTTATGTAATTAGAGAAAAATGGGATAGTGCTCTTTGGTCATTTCCTGTTTTTGCAGTACCTTTGCAGTTCGTTAAAATATAGCTATATGGGAATTTTTTGTTTTTTTGGTAAGAAGAACAAAGAGACGCTTGATAAGGGATTAGAGAAAACGAAGACATCTGTCTTCGATAAGCTGGCTCGTGCAGTAGCCGGAAAGTCGAAGGTGGACGACGACGTTCTCGACAATCTGGAGGAAGTACTCATTACGAGTGATGTTGGTGTGGACACAACTCTGAAGATTATTGAGCGTATCGAAGAGCGTGTGGCTCGCGACAAATATGTGAGCACAAGCGAGCTGAATACTATTCTTCGTGAAGAGATTGCTGCTCTGTTGGCCGAGAACAACTCGGAGGATAACGACAATTGGGATTTGCCTGCAGATCATACGCCCTACGTCATCTTAGTCGTTGGCGTTAATGGCGTGGGTAAGACTACGACCATCGGTAAGCTGGCCTGGCAGTTTAAGCAGGCTGGCAAGAAGGTTTACTTAGGTGCAGCCGACACATTCCGTGCTGCTGCCGTTGAGCAGCTTTGCATCTGGGGTGAACGTGCAGGTGTTCCTGTCATCAAGCAGCAGATGGGTTCAGACCCTGCCTCGGTGGCTTTTGACACCTTGCAGAGTGCTAAGGCTAATGGTGCCGATGTGGTGCTGATTGATACTGCAGGCCGTCTGCACAACAAGGTTGGCCTGATGAACGAGCTGAAGAAAATCAAGGACGTGATGAAGAAGGTGCTGCCCGAGGCTCCTGACGAGGTGATGCTGGTGCTCGACGGCTCTACCGGTCAGAACGCCTTTGAACAGGCCCGCCAGTTTGCCGCCGTGACTCAGATTACCAGCCTGGCAATCACAAAGTTAGACGGTACGGCCAAAGGTGGTGTTGTCATTGGCATCAGCGACCAGCTGAAGGTGCCTGTGAAGTACATTGGATTGGGTGAAGCAATGGAGGACTTACAACTGTTCAACAAACGCGAGTTCGTGGATTCACTCTTTAAGGGTGATAAGTGATGAGTGAAAGGTGATGAAGACGATAGATTTCATATCACTCGGATGCTCGAAGAATCTCGTTGACAGCGAGATGCTCATGGGCTTGATGGAGGCCAACGGCTTCCGTTGCACCCATGATAGCGACAATCCTCAGGGTGAAATCGTTGTCATCAATACTTGCGGCTTCATTGCAGATGCGAAAGAAGAAAGCATCAATACCATTTTGGAATTTGCGCAGGCAAAGACTGAAGGAAGAATCGAGAAACTCTTCGTAATGGGCTGTTTGTCAGAGCGCTATCTGGCTGATCTTGAAGCAGAGATTCCTGAGGTGGACGGGTGGTATGGGAAGTTCAACTATAGGCAGTTGCTGGAAGAATTAAAAGCCCACCCAAGCCCTCCCGAAGGGAGGGATGTGGAATACCAGTATTCCCATAGCAGTAGCTTATCATTGACTACTCCACGCCATTATGCTTATATTAAGATTTCTGAGGGCTGTGACAGGCATTGTGCCTACTGTGCCATTCCTCTGATAACGGGAAAGCATCAGAGTCGGCCGATGAACGAGGTACTCGACGAGGTTCGTTGGCTGGTCAAGGGTGGTACTAAGGAGTTCCAGATTATCGCCCAGGAACTGACGTACTATGGCGTTGACATCGACGGACGTCAGCATATTGCCGAGCTTATCGACAAGATGGCAGATATTGAGGGCGTGGAATGGATCAGGTTGCATTATGCCTATCCTACACACTTCCCGTGGGAACTGTTAGACGTCATCCGTGAACGCAAGAACGTCTGTAAATACCTCGACATTGCCTTGCAGCATATCTCCGACTCTGTATTGAGTAGGATGAGACGTCACGTTACAAAGGAAGAGACTTACGAACTGATCAATCGGATTCGTCGTGAGGTTCCTGGAATACATCTCAGAACAACACTCATGGTGGGATTCCCTGGTGAGACAGAGGAGGACTTCAAGGAACTGGTGGAGTTCACCAAGTGGGCCCGTTTCGAGCGAATGGGCGCCTTTGCCTATTCTGAGGAAGATGGAACCTGGTCGGCTGACCATTATGAGGACGACGTTCCAGAGGATGTGAAGCAGGCCCGACTCGACAAGCTGATGCGAGTACAACAGAATATAAGTGCAGAGATTGAAGCTTCGAAAATCGGACAGACGCTGCGCACTATCATTGACCGCAAGGAAGGTGACTGGTATGTTGGACGTACGGAGTTCTGTTCGCCAGAAGTTGACCCAGAGGTACTGATACCAGCAGATGAAGAACTGACCATCGGACAGTTCTATGATGTACGAATAACCGATGCAGAGGAGTTTGATCTCTATGGAACCATTAAATCGTAAATAATCTATGAACAACAAACAGTTTATAGCAGAGATGGCCAAACGGATGGGCTATAGCACCCAAGAAACGCAGCAGATTGTGTATCAGCTGATTGATGCTATGGGCGACAGTTTCCAGGAAGGCAATACTATATCAGTGCTGAATTTTGGCAGTTTTGAGGTAAAGAAGCGGATGGAGCGCATTATAGTGAATCCCACTACAGGGCAACGTCAGTTGATTCCCCCTAAGCTTACGCTGTCATTCAGAATCAGTCAGACATGGAAGGAAAAAATAAAGAACGGAGGGGCTGAATAATGGAACGTATTTCAATACAAGATTTGGCTTTATCGGTATTACCTTCCAAACGTGGAATGAAGAAAAAGGATGCCGAGCGTTTTGCCACTACTTTGTTCGAAGTGGTAAAAGAAGGTTTGGCATCTGACCGTGTTGTGAAAATCAAAGGTCTTGGCACCTTTAAAATGATAGACATTGACGCCCGTGAAAGTATCAACGTGAATACTGGTGAACGTGTTGTCATTGAAAGTCATGACAGAATCACATTTACGCCAGACTCTACGATGAAAGAGGTGGTTAACAGACCTTTTTCTCAGTTTGAGACGGTTGTCCTGAACGATGACGTTGAATTTGACGATAGTCCTGTGCTTGAAGGTGAGCCCGACTTGGAGCCAGAAGAAGACGAAATGGAGAATTTCGTTCAGAATGAGGTGACTGAGGAGAAACAGGAAGCTGTAGAACCTGAAAGTATTCCTGAGCCGACAGAACCCCAGGAGCTGACAGAACCTCAAGAACCGACAGAATCCCAAGAGCCAACAGAACCTCAGGAACCAGTCGAGATACCAGAACCTGAAGTACCTCAGGAACCAGTCGAGATATCGGAACCTGCTGAGGAAGAATCTGCAGCCCAAATGGAACTATTTGGTCAGACTGAAGACGTCAGGAGAAAAATATCTCTTAAATGGTGGTTCATCATGTTAGCAGCATGTATAGGTTCTTTTGCAGGAGGCTATTATCTTGGTAAGCAATCCGATAAACAGGAATTACAGAGTCCAATAGATGAAATCGAAGAAGTTAGCCCTGTTACTGATACCACTAAGACTGATACGATAGCCAAAGCCGACACTCTGGTGACTATTACTAAGGAGGTAGAGGAACCTGTTGCTCAAACTCCAGAAGAGCCTGCTCCAATACAAACCGAAGAAGTGGTTAATCATAGAACCTACGCATTAAAGGATGCCCGTGTCCGCACTGGTGCATATCGTATTGTTGGAACAGACAGTGAAGTGACGGTAAGGGCTGGTGAAACGGTGGCTCGAGTGGCCAAACGTACGTTAGGTCCTGGTATGGAATGCTATATTGAAGTGTATAATGACATTACCAGTAAAACCGTTTTGAAGGAAGGTCAGACATTGAAGATTCCGAAGCTGGAAGCTAAGAAAATAAAGAAGAAAACATTAACAAAAGAATAAAAACATATTGAAGAACTATGGCAGAATCAATTGATATCCGCGAATTGAACATCCGGATTGAACAACAAAGTGCATTCGTTACGAATCTGGTAACGGGTATGGACCGTGTGATTGTAGGTCAGAAACATCTGGTGGACTCCCTGCTTATCGGTCTGTTGAGTGATGGTAATATCCTGTTGGAAGGTGTTCCTGGTCTGGCTAAGACCTTGGCCATCAAGACCCTCTCGCAGCTGATTGATGCGAAATACAGCCGTATTCAGTTCACCCCCGATCTGTTGCCGGCCGACGTGACAGGTACGATGATTTACTCTCAGAAGGATGAACGTTTCCAGGTGAAGCAGGGACCTGTGTTTGCCAACTTCGTATTGGCAGATGAAATCAACCGTGCTCCAGCTAAGGTACAGAGTGCTCTGCTCGAAGCCATGCAGGAGAAGCAGGTGACCATTGGTAGTGAGACGTTCGACCTGCCCAGTCCATTCTTGGTGATGGCTACTCAGAACCCCATCGAGCAGGAGGGTACCTATCCGTTGCCTGAAGCCCAGATGGACCGTTTCATGCTGAAGGTGGTCATTGACTATCCCACACTCGACGAGGAAAAGCGCATTATCCGCGAGAATATTGGTGGTGGACTGCCTGAGGTTCGTCCTGTTACAACTGGCGCAGAGATATTGAAAGCTCGCGCTGTTGTGCGTGAAGTATACCTTGACGAAAAGATTGAGCAGTATATTGCTGACATCGTCTTCGCCACCCGTTATCCTGACCGTTATGGTCTGAAAGAGTTGAAGGACCTTATTTCGTTTGGCGGTTCGCCTCGTGCTTCCATCAATCTGGCAAAGGCAGCCCGTGCTTACGCTTTCATCAAGCGTCGCGGCTATGTGGTGCCTGAGGATGTACGTGCTGTGGCCCACGACGTTCTGCGTCATCGTATTGGCCTGACCTATGAGGCAGAGGCCAGCAACATCACGAGCGAGGAAATCGTCTCTAAGATTATTAATAAGGTAGAAGTTCCTTGATTTGACGATTGGACTATTTTACAATTGGGCAATTGCCGTCAAGCGGCAATAGTCAAGTGGTGAAATAGTGAAATAGAAAAATAAGCAGATGGAAACATCGGAGATTCTTAAGAAAGTACGCAAGATAGAGATCAAGACACGTGGTCTGAGCTCACAGGTCTTTGCTGGACAATACCATTCGGCCTTCAAGGGTAGGGGAATGGCGTTCAGCGAGGTGCGTGAGTATCAGTATGGCGACGATGTGCGTGACATCGACTGGAATGTGACCGCTCGTTTCCACCGTCCTTATGTAAAGGTGTTTGAGGAGGAACGTGAACTTACGGTCATGCTCTTGGTTGACGTCAGCGGCTCATTGGACTTTGGTACCCAGACACAGATGAAGCGTGATATGGTGACTGAGATTGCTGCTACCATTGCTTTCTCCGCCATTCAGAACAACGACAAAATCGGTGTGGTATTCTTCTCTGACAAGATAGAGAAGTATATACCGCCCAAGAAAGGTCGTAAGCATATCCTTTATATCATTCGCGAGATGCTGGACTTCAAGCCAGAGTCGCGACGCACGGATATCCGTCAGGCTGTGGAATTCATGACCAGTGTTCAGAAACGTCGTACGACAGCCTTCCTGCTAAGCGATTTCTACGTGCAGCAGGATTTCCTGCAGTCGTTGCAGATATGTAACCGTAAGCACGACGTAGTAGCGATTCAGGTTTACGATCCCCGTGCTTGTGAGTTGCCTGACGTTGGACTGATGAAGGTGGTTGATGCCGAGACGGGCTTTGAGCAATATGTCGATACAGGTTCCAAGAGCCTGCGACGGGCTTATAACCAGTACTGGAAGAACCGTCAGAAGGAATTAAAGGACACGTTCACTCGAAGCAATGTCGACAATGTCAGCATCGCTACAAACGAGGATTATGTAAAACAGCTGCTTGGATTGTTTAAGCAAAGAAGTTAATGATGAAAAGAACGTTTTTGTTCATATTATTGTCAGCGGCAGTTCTGGCCGTTAAGGCGCAAGTCACCGTAGAAGCCGCCATCGACTCTATTGAGATGTTGATAGGCGAGCAGGTCCACGTTACTGTGACGGCCACGACGAAAGAAGGTGCAAAGGTGGAGTTCCCTGTCTACAAGCCTACCCAACCACTCATCCCTGGTGTTGAAGTGCTGAAGAGCACGGAGATGGGTACGAAAGGTAGGGATAATGGTTTTGTCGACCGTCAGGTGGTTTATACGTTAACCTCCTTCGACGACACTCTCTACTACCTTCCTCCTTTTGTGGTCAAGGTTGATGGAAAGCCGTATGAAAGCAAGAGCCTCGCGCTGAAAGTCATTGGTATTGAGGTTGATACCGCTCATGTCGAGAAGTTCTTTGGCCCCAAGGACGTTCAAGAGAACCCCTTCCAATGGAGTGACTGGAGCTTGCTGTTCTGGCTCAGTGTGCTGACCTTGGTGCTCATGGCCCTTGGCTATTATCTCTATCTCCGCCTGCGCGACAATAAGCCAATCATTACACGTATTCGCATTGTGAAACGCTTGCTGCCACACCAGAAGGCTATGAAGGAGATTGAGCAGATTAAGGCTGACAAGATGCAGAACTCGGAGAATCCGAAGGAATATTATACGAAACTCACCGATACCTTGCGTAAGTATATTGAAGACCGCTATGGTTTCAACGCGATGGAGATGACGAGTTCCGAAATCATCGAGCGTTTAGAGCGTGCGCTTGCTGGCGATGCCAAGGCCGCCGACACGATGAAGGCCGAGTTGCGCCAGCTCTTTACGACGGCTGACCTCGTGAAGTTTGCCAAATATTCGACGATGATCAATGAGAACGATGCCAACCTGGTCAGCGCTATTGACTTCATTAACCAGACAAAACTCGAGAATGTACCCACAGAGGAGACGGTGAAACCTGAACTCACCGAAGCCGACCAACGTACTGTTAAGACGCGCCGCGTGCTGAAGGCTGTTATCACCGGCATTATTCTGGCGTGTGTTGGTCTGTTGGGATATGTATGCTACGGACTCTATCAATTATTGAACTAAGGAAATGGAATTTGCCAATAAAGAATATCTGTTTTTACTCCTGTTGCTGATACCTTATTTAATATGGTATCTGTTATATAGGAAAAAGAGTGAGCCCACAATTCGGATGAGCGACACCTTTGCCTTCCGTTATGCTCCTAAAAGTTGGAAGGTTTGGCTGATGCCGTTACAGCTGGTCCTGCGTATGCTGGCTTTTACGATGGTGGTCATCGTATTGGCACGTCCGCAGACCCGTAACTGGTGGAAGGACAAGACCATCGAGGGTATTGATATCATGTTGGCTATGGACGTGTCAACGTCGATGCTTGCCGAAGACCTGAAGCCCAACCGTCTGGAAGCTGCCAAACAGGTGGCTGCCGAGTTTATTTCAGGTCGTCCCAATGACAATATCGGTCTGAGCATTTTTGCCGGCGAGGCCTTTACCCAATGTCCTATGACAACCGATCACGCTTCATTGCTCGGACTTTTGCAGAATGTGCGTACTGACATTGCCCAGCGCGGACTGATCGAGGATGGTACAGCCATTGGTATGGGACTTGCCAACTCTGTTAGCCGTCTGAAGGACTCTAAGTCAAAGAGCAAGGTGGTCATCCTGCTTACCGACGGTTCCAACAACCGAGGCGACATATCACCGATGACAGCTGCAGAAATTGCCAAGAGTCTCGGCATTCGTGTGTATACGGTTGGCGTGGGCAGCAATAAGGTGGCTCCATATCCTATGCCTGTGGCTGGTGGCGTGCAGTATGTCAATATTCCTGTAGAGATTGACAACGAGACACTACGAGGCATTGCTGCTGCTACCGATGGTGACTTCTATCGTGCCACCAACACCAAGGAGCTCAATCAGATATACAAGGAGATTGACCAACTGGAGAAATCGAAATTGAATGTCAAGCAATATAGTAAGAAGTACGATATGTTCCAGCCTTTTGCCTTAGTGGCTGTATTGGCATTGCTTTTGGAACTGTTCTTACGCATAACTGTCTTTAGGAGGATACCGTAATGTTAAGATTTGAAGACCCTCAATATTTGTACCTGTTGCTGCTGATCCCGCTGTTGGCAGTCATCAGGTTTGTTACCAGTCATAAACAGAAAAAGCGTCTACGCAAGTTTGGTGACCCGCGTCTTCTGAAGGAACTCATGCCCGATGTGTCACGATGGCGTCCGAGCATCAAGTTCTGGCTCTTGGAGGCGGCGTTGGCTCTGCTCATCGTAGTATTGGCCCGTCCGCAGTTAGGCACCAAGATCAGCCACGAGAAACGTGTTGGTATTGAGACCATTATCTGTGTCGATATCAGTAATTCCATGTTGGCTGAGGATGTGACGCCCAGCCGACTGGACCGTGCTAAAATGATGGTTGAGAATCTCGTTGACCATTTCACCGACGATAAAATCGGCTTAATCGTCTTTGCTGGTGATGCCTTTGTACAGCTACCGATTACCAGCGACTATGTGTCGGCCAAGATGTTCTTGTCGAATATCGACCCTTCAATGATTAACGTTCAGGGTACCGACATCGCCCGTGCCATCGAGATGGCTACTCATAGCTTCACCCAGGAAAAGGGCATCGGAAAGGCCATTATCGTTATTACCGACGGTGAGGACCATGAAGGCGGTGCTGTCGAAGCTGCCGATAATGCCAAGAAGTCAGACATGCGCGTCTATATGCTTGGTATTGGTTCTACTGGCGGTGCGCCCATACCTGTTCCAGGAACAAACGACTATATGACCGACAATACAGGTACCACCGTGATGTCGGCCCTTAATGAAGATATGTGTAAACAGATTGCTTCTGCCGGAGGTGGAGCCTACATTCATGTTGAGAACAACAGCAACGCTCAGGACCTGCTCGACCAGGAACTCGACAAGCTGTCGAAGAAGGAGACGCAATCCACGATCTATAGCGATTACGATGAGCAGTTCCAGGCCTTTGCTATTTTAGCATTACTGCTGCTTGTCATTGAGATTTGTCTGCTTGAGAGCCGCAACCCGCTTCTGAAGCGCATCTCTCTGTTTAAGCGGCCTACAGCCATGTTCATTCTGTTGACGTTGTCCCTTAGCAGCGCTGTGGCACAGACCGATCGCCAATTTGTGCGTCAGGGTAACAAGCTCTTCAGAAGTGGCGACTACCCCAATGCCGAGGTCTCCTACCGTAAGGCTTTGGAGAAGAACGACCGTAATCCGCAGGCCATTTACAATCTGGGTAACTCCCTGATGGCCCAGAATAAGGACTCGGCTGCCGTTGCTGAATTTGAGAAGGCTGCAAAAATAGAAACCAACACGCTGCGCAAGTCGATGGCCTACCACAATATGGGTGTCGTCTGTCAGCGTCATCAGATGTTCGGCGAAGCCATCGAGGCCTACAAGCAGAGCCTGCGCCTGAATCCTCACGACGACGAGACGCGCTACAACCTGGAGCTTTGCAAGCGTCAGCAGAAACAGCAGCAACAGAACCAGCAGAATAAGCAGAATAAGGATCAAGACAAGAAGGACCAGCAGAAGCAGGAACAAAAGCAGGATCAGCAGAAACAACAGCAGCAGAAGCAGGAGCCGAAGATGAGCAAGGAAAATGCTGAACAGCTGCTCAATGCTGCCATGCAACAGGAGAAGCAGACGCAGGAGCGCATGAAGAAGGCCCAGCAGAAGCCCCAGCGCCGTAATGTTCAGAAGAATTGGTAACTGCCTATTCAAGCCCTCCCCAGGGAGGAATGTCTAAACAGATAAAATACGTAGAGATGAAACGAAATAGAGTAAATTCAGGTATCTATAAGTCCCGCCAGTCAGGTATTCAAAAATCCTTCCCTTGGAATGGGTTTGGGTGGGCTTTGTTCCTTTTATTCCTCCCTTTCCAAGTGGTGGCGCAAACGCTGACTGCCAATGCCCCGTCGCACGTGGCAGTTGGTGAGCAATTCCGCCTGTCTTATATTGTAAACACCCAGAATGTCAGCGACTTCCGTGTGGGCGACATCCCCGATGCCTTTGAGGTGTTGATGGGACCAAGCCGTTCTTCGCAGTCGAGCTTCCAGATTATCAACGGCCACACCAGCCAGTCGTCGTCCATTACCTTTACTTATATTGTGGTAGCAGTCAAGAACGGCACCTTCACCATTCCTGCTGCCCATATCACGGCCGAGGGCAAGAGCATTTCTTCAAGTCCTGTGAAGATTACTGTTTCAGGCCAGGCTCAGAGTGGTGGCTCACAGGGAGGTTCCCAGCGTCAGCAGATGCAGCCTCAGCCTCGTGCGGCAGGCACTCCGATTTCAGGGTCTGACCTCTTCATTAAGGTGAGTGCCAACAAGAAGCGTGTCTTTGAGCAGGAACCTATTCTGCTTACCTATAAGGTATATACCCTCGTCGACCTCACGCAGCTTGAAGGAAAGATGCCCGAGCTGAACGGTTTCCACACCCAGGAGGTGCCGCTGCCCCAGCAGAAGAGCTTTAAGATTGAGTCCATCAACGGACGTCCTTACCGTACTGTCACATGGTCTCAGTATGTCATGTTCCCACAGATTACGGGTAAGCTGAAGATTCCCAGCATTACTTTCAATGGTATTGTTGTTCAGCAGAACCGCAACATCGACCCGTTTGAGGCCTTCTTCAATGGCGGCTCTGGTTATGTGGAGGTCAAGAAACAGATTCAGGCACCAGGCATCGAGATACAGGTTGACCCGCTGCCCACGCGTCCATCCAACTTCTCGGGTGGGGTAGGGCGCTTCAATATCAGTGCCCAGTTGGAGACCAAGGAAGTGAAAGCCAACGAGGCTCTCAAGCTTCGTGTCATCGTCAGTGGTGTGGGTAACCTCAAGCTGATCAAGCAGCCTGTGGTAGAGTTCCCCAAGGACTTTGACCGCTATGATGCCAAGGTCACCGATAAGTCGAAACTTACCGCCAACGGCGTTGAGGGGTCTATGATCTACGACTTCCTGGCTGTTCCCCGCCATCAGGGTAAGTTCGAGATTCCTCCTGTGGAATTTACTTACTATGACACTTCTGCCCGCAGTTACAAGACTGTTAAGACTCAGGCCTTCACCATCGATGTGCAAAAGGGCGCAGGCGGTACTTCCACAGTCAGCGATTTCACAGGACAGGAAGACCTGAAGCTCCTCAACAAGGATATTCGATACATCAAGACGGGTGATGCCCAGCAGCACGGCACCAACGACTTCTTCTTTGGCAGTACTTCCTATATGGTGTCACTTGCCGTGCTTGCGCTCATCTTTATCTCGCTGTTCATTATCTTCCGTCAGCGTGCTATCGATAATGCCGATATCGTCGGCAAGCGTGCTGGTCAGGCCAATAAGGTAGCGACCAAGCGACTGAAGAAAGCCTCGAAGCTGATGCACGACAATCGTCCTTCTGAGTTCTACGACGAGGTGTTGCGTGCGCTCTGGGGCTATGTGGGCGACAAGCTCAACATTCCTATCGAACAGCTTTCTCACGATAATATTGCCGAGCGCCTCTCTGTTCGCAATGTCGAGCAGTCGGTCATCGACCAGTTTATTGGGGCTATTGATGAATGTGAGTTTGAACGCTATGCCCCTGGCGATCCCAAGGGCAATATGGCCAAGGTGTTTGAGAAGGCCATGAATGCTATTGAAAAAATCGAAGATGGTATGAAGAAAAGACGCAGTAAGGAGTCTGGTAAGAATGGTAGGAACATGGCTTCTTTCCTCGCCTGTCTGATGCTCTTGGCCTGTTGCGCCCTGTCGCAGAGTGCGGCTGCCCAAACCAAGACAGAAGCCGACAGCGCCTATGCTCAGGGCCACTATCAGCAGGCCGCAAAGATCTATGAGCAGTTGCTGAAGAAGGGCGTGAGCGCCGAACTCTATTATAACTTAGGAGGTGCCTACTACCGTATGGACGAGATTCCATTGGCCGTCCTGAACTATGAGCGGGCTCTGCTTTTGTCGCCAGGCGATGCCGACATTCGCTTTAACCTCCAGATGGCACGCTCCAAGACCATCGACAAGATTACTCCCGAGTCAGAGATGTTCTTCGTCACCTGGTTCCATTCACTGGTCAACCTCACCAGCGTCGACGGTTGGGCTCGCACGGCACTCGTCTCCCTTGCCTTGGCCATTGTGCTGGCGTTGCTCTATCTGTTTGCCTCGCCCGTCTGGCTGCGCAAGGTCGGATTCTTCGGCGCTTTTATCCTTTTGGTTGTCTTTGCAGTTGCCAATTTCCTGGCTTACACACAGAAGCAAGGCTATATCCACAGAAACGGAGCTATCATCATGGCGCCTGCTGCTACCGTTAAGAGTACGCCTGCCAAGCAGGGCACCGACCTCTTTATTCTTCACGAAGGCACCAAGGCCGAGATTACTGATGCCACGATGAAGGAATGGAAGCGTATCAAGGTGGCCGACGGCAAAGAAGGCTGGATAGAAACTTCCCAGATAGAAATCATTTAATAGTACTGAGGAAACGATGGAGATGCTGATCGACTTTGACCGCTGGCTACTATTGGCCGTGAATGGCAGCGAATCGTTGTATCTTGACGGCGTGGTGCAGACACTCACCAATGCCGTCACTTGGATACCTCTCTACATCGCTTTGTTCTACTTAGTGGTGAAGAATAATGCCACCATGTCAAAGATTCTCTTCATCGTTGGCTGTGCCGCCCTTTGCTATCTGTTTGCCGGAGCTGTGGACGATGGTATCGTCAAACCTCTCGTGGCACGCTGGCGACCTACCCATGATCCAGTCATCGGCTGGCATGTCGATGTTGTCAATGGCTATCGGGGCGGGCGTTATGGCTTCTTCTCAGCCCATGCCAGCAACACGTTCAGCATTGCCATTTTCTTCAGCTTCCTCGTTCGTAGCCGTCTGCTGGCCGTTGCACTTGTCATGTGGTCGCTCATCAACTGCTGGACGCGTCTCTATCTGGGTGTCCACTTCCCAGGCGACATTCTTTGCGGACTCCTTTGGGGTGGGGTTGTTGGCACTCTTGTCTACTATTTCTATCGGCGGATGGAGCATCGCTTTTCTGGCAGCTCGAAATTTGTGTCCATGCATTATACCGCTACTGGCTATCAGAAGTCTGACATTGATGTGGTTGTCACCGTATTGGTCATGTTGCTACTCTATGCCCTTTTCCGCGCGTGCTTCATGATCATGGTTTGACACAAGCTCCTAAGCTTTTGTCAGTCATATATGTGCCAAAGTGTCAGTTTAGACCGATTTGGCACGGTTTTCGCTGAGTGTTCGGCAGAAAGTTAAAACAATAACATTTAAAATAGTTTTATATTATGAACATCAAACCATTAGCAGACCGCGTGCTGGTAGTGCCCGCACCGGCTGAAGAGAAGATTGGCGGCATCATCATTCCTGACACCGCAAAAGA
>CADBHI010000078.1 GCA_902794405.1 uncultured Prevotellaceae bacterium | reverse complement strand
ATGTTAATCTTGCAGACGGCGCTCTTCGATGCCTCACGCAGCTGCTCCTCGGGAATACCGATAGCGGCCTCGAGGTGTCCACCGAACTGATTGATGGTGTTGACCTCGTCCATGGGAACAGATGACGAACCGTGGAGCACGATGGGGAAGCCGGGGAGCTTCTTCTCAATCTCGTGCAGGATGTCGAATGCCAAGGGGGGCGGAACGAGTACGCCGTTGACCAGCGTGCACTGCTCGGGCGTGAACTTGTGGGCACCGTGAGAAGTACCGATAGAGATAGCCAGCGAGTCGCAGCCCGTGCGGGTAGAGAAGTCAATAACCTCCTCGGGCTTGGTGTAGTGAGACTCAGCAGAGCTGACCTCGTCCTCAACACCGGCGAGCACACCGAGCTCAGCCTCAACGGTTACGTCGAACTGGTGAGCGTAGTCAACAACCTTCTTAGCCAGAGCGATGTTCTCCTCGTATGGCAGAGAAGAGCCGTCAATCATCACTGAAGAGAAGCCCATGTCGATACAATCCTTACAGAGCTCGAAGCTGTCGCCGTGGTCGAGGTGGAGCACTATTTCAGGATGCTCACAACCGAGCTCCTTGGCATAAGCAACGGCACCCTCAGCCATGTAGCGGAGGATAGTAGCGTTAGCATAGTTACGTGCACCCTTTGACACCTGCATGATGACGGGTGACTTTGTCTCAACGGCAGCCATAACGATGGCCTGCATCTGCTCCATTGTGTTGAAGTTGAAAGCGGGGATAGCATAGCCACCGGCTACTGCTCTCTTGAACATCTCGCGTGTATTGACGAGACCTAAATCCTTGTAATTTACCATGATAATGTTTTGTTATGAAATAAGAATTTTGAATTTAGTGTGTGCAAAGTTAGTAATAATTTTGTAAATGGCGAAATATTGGTGAGGTTTTTTTGCAAATTTCGGAATAATTAATTACCTTTGCACCGTTATCATCTAACGATTACACCTAATTTATATATATGTCGATATACAATTCACGATTCACAATTCACAATTCACAATTAAGAATTCACAATTTATTAATTGGATGTATGCTCTTGCTGACGGCTGTTGAAGTAGCTGCGAAACCGAATGTTGACAAGCAGAAGACGTACCATGTGGTGTGCACGCTGTATGCCAACGGATGTGTAGTGGATGGCAGTGAGGCGGGTGCTTCTACCCCATTGTCGTATCTGACAGCAGCCACTACCGACGCAGGCACCTACTGGATCATAGAGGAGCAGCAGGATGAGTTGTATACTATCCGCAACGTTGCGACGCAAAAATACATTACCTACGACGGGCAACGCACTGACGGTAATTACACACGGCGCTATGTGGATATGACGAGCGAGGCGAATGGTCTTTACTCGCTATGGAGCTTTGTATATCAGGGTGATGGTGTATATAGCATACGTAATGCAGCCCAGACCGACCATATCTGGGATGTCCGAGAGGGTTCGATGGTGGTGGGCACCTATTCGAACACCAATAGCGGTAACGCGAACCAGCGGTTCAGTCTCTACGACGCTAACGGCAACCAAGTAACTGAGGTGTCGACGGAGCCTGAGACGCCAGAGGTAAAGCCAGGTATCGACGTATCGTCGTGGATTGATGCGAAGACCGAGGCCGAGACAGGATGGAACAACCAGGGAAGCTGGAAACTGTCGCCGAGCGGCAACTACGTGAACGGCAACGCTTCAGTGAGCCACCCCTTCATGGAAAGCTGGCATGACAGCTGGTATGGCGGCTTAGGGAACAGTAGCCTTAGTCAGACCATGAATAACTTACCCGCCGGTGAATACACAATGGAGGTTGACATGATAGCCGTCAGGCAGGGGAACGGCAATGGGACGCCAGCTACGGGTGTCACTTTCTTTGTCGGGAATGCTACGGCCAGTGCCAGTACCTATAATAACCGTCCCGTGCATTATGTTCTGACATTTACTTTGACCACTACTCAGGCTGTGACGTTGGGCGTCAGGTTGGAAAGTACGACGGCCAACTGGGTGGCTCTCGACAACCTGAAGCTGACCTTCCACGGCACCAACCAGCAGCTGATCACTGGTGAGCGCGCCAAACTGCAGGCAGAATTAGCCGACCGCTTAGGTGACGAGGAGGCGGCAGAACGTATGAAGAACGCCGGTAGCACCTTCGAACAGATGGAGACGCTGCGCAAGCAGATAGCGACGCTGCCAATAGCAGACCCGATTTCCAGGGCAGCTAAGAACCTGAGTATTGGCGGTCACCCCGTGATTTATGTTGAGTCGACCGACATTTATCTCTGTCCCATACCCAAAAGCCAGTTTGGCAAGAACCTGTCGGCTACCATCAGCTACACCAAGAGCAGCAGCTCCGGCAACCTAACGATTGACGGTCAGGAGCAGGCGCCAGGCTCGAGTCACACTTTTGCCAGCGTAGCAGGTGGCAAGAACTATACCTTGAGCGTCACCAGCGGCAATGGTACTACCACCAGCAAGTCGATCACATTCACCTCGCTGCCCGTAGTACAGTTGACAGGTACGTTCAATGACACGTACAGTGAGGGTTCGATCATCGTGAATGAGCCCTCCAATACCAATACGCCAGAACTGCTGAGTATGAAGGCCAAGTGGCGCGGCGGCATTACCAACAGCGGCGGCAAGCATAAGCGCAACTATCATGTGAAACTGAAGGATGCCAACGGCGACAAGTTAGAGAAGAAGTTCTTCGGACTGCGCAACGACAACTCATGGATACTCGAAGCCTGTCAGGTAGACATGGCCCGCGTAAGAAACCGTACGATGACCGACCTGTGGAACGACTTTTCAACGCCCCCCTACTATATTGACAAAGAGCCGAAAGCCCTGACGGGTTCTCGCGGACAGTTTGTGGAGTTGGTGTTGAACGGCGAGTACCGAGGCATCTACTGCATGACTGAGAATATGGACCGCAAGCAGATGAAGCTCAAGAAATATGATGAGACGAAAAACGAATACCACGGACAGCTGTGGAAATCAAAGGACTGGAGCTACGCCACGCTGATGGGTACCAGGCCTGACGGAGGCTATCAGCCTAAGGACTACCTCTCAACACCTAACAGCAGCAGTGAGATGTGGGACAGCTACGAGGTGAAATATCCCGACTTTGAGGATATGGGCAACACGACCGACTGGTCGACACTGTACAATGCCTGCGACTTTGTGGCCCACTCCACCGACGAGGAATTTACCAATCATATCGCCGAGTATTTCGACTTGCCACAGGTGATTGACTACTACATCCTGATGGAGACCACCTTAGCTACAGACAACCACGGCAAGAACATGTTCTTCGGTGTCTACGACCAGCAGGCCGACAAGAGGATCTGTTTCGGCCTCTGGGATATGGACGCTTCGTGCGGCCAGCGGTGGAGCGACGACTACTACCACAGCTCGCTGATGCAGCCCGAGCAGGACTACAGCGCTTATATCTCACGTAACGAGCATGGCGACTATAACCTGTTCAAACGGCTGCGCGACACCAATGCCGAGAATTTCAACCTGAAGGTTCGCCGCCGCTACAGTGAACTGCGCAAGAGCTATTTAGCCACCTCAAGCATCCTCAACCGCTTCAGTACCTACTTCAACGACTTCAAGACAGCCGGTAGCGACCAGCGCGAATATGCCCGCTGGAGCTACGACAGTGACGTAGCCGGCAAGAAGCTCGACTTCGACAATGAGATGGAATATCTCACAAGCTGGTTCACACGCCGCATGGACTACTTGGACAACACCCGCTTCAACATCAGTGCACTTGCCAACTTGGGTGATGTCAACGGAGACGGTCGTATTGACATTGCCGACGCTGTTGCCATTGTCAACCACGTACTGAAGAAACCGTCGGTAAAGTTCGTTGAGTCGGCAGCCGACGTCAACTGCGACAACACCATCGACATTGCCGATGCGGTGGCTGTCGTCAATATCATTCTGAAGAAAACCTCCAACGCGCGAGCTACGTCGATTATTACGCAAGATCCAGAATAAGCCCTTCACATAAAAAAATCAGAACACAATGAGAAAGAAGTTATTCATTATACTGAGCCTACTGGCCTGCATGGGCATGGCAACGGCAGCTGAACAGTTCACCGTCGGCGAGATTAACATCGCTCCTGGCGGACAGGCCACGCTGACTGTCAATTTCAAATTCGACAAAGCTGACAAGTATGCAGCTTACCAATTTATGCTGACCCTTCCCTCTGGCATCAGCGCCGTCACCAAATCCGACGGCTCGTTGCTGATTACCCCTGGCAGCAGCCACGACGCTTCCATGGTGCCTTTGTCAAACTATAGCAGCGGCAAGTGGATTGTCCTATGCTACTCTACTGCAGGCGCAACCCTAAAAGGCACCCAAAGCCAACTGCTCAGCATCACACTACAGGCCGATGCACAACTGACAGCCGGTACAATCCTAAATGGCAGCATTTCAGATATCAGGCTGTCAACAGCCGACAACAGCAGCGTAGCCATGAGTAACGCCAATTTCACTATCACCGTGAAACATCCTGAAGACATGCGCATCGTCTTGGACGAGACATCGACCACCGCCCCTGAGGCGGCCCAGAATGCTAACATCCGTGTCATACGCACTATCAAGGGAGGTGAGTGGAACACTATCGTGCTGCCATTCTCCCTGACAAATAAGCAGCTGAAGGAAATTTTCGGCAGCGACGTGAAGTTAGCAGACTTCACTGGCTACAACACTGTGACCGAGGACGGCAAGGTGAGCAACATTGACGTACACTTCCGAACCATTAGCGGTTCGTTGCAGGCAAATCATCCCTATCTCATCAAGACGAAGGATGACATCACGGAGTTTGTGGTCGACGGTGTGAACATCGACCCGGAGGAAAAGCCCACCGTTGAGCAAGGCACAAACAAGGAGTGGAAGAACTTCGTCGGTTGCTACAAGGCCAATACCAAGGTGCCTGAGGATGCCTTATTCATCAACGGCGGAAAGTTCTGGTACTCTTCCGGCAAGACGAAGATCAAGGCCTTCCGCGGATACTTCGACTTCTACGACGTGTTACCTTCTACGGCCAACAGCCGCATAGCCATGATTTTCGACGACGCCGAAGCCACTGGTATTGCTACTGCAGATACTGAGACGACAGACGACGATGCCTACTACAACCTCCACGGACAGCGCGTAGACAAACCATCGAAGGGTATTTTCGTCAAGGAGAACAAGAAAGTAGTAAAAGAAGACTAACACAAAAGAGTAATGACCTCTCAGCAAGACAGTAAAGTATGAACATGAAAAAAAAGATATATTCAAGACCTGTCATCGAGGTGATAGAGCCCATGGAGGAAGAAGAGCTGCTCGCCGGCAGCGACGTGACCAGCAGCGACACCGGCCTTAACTTTGGCGGTACGGACACCGACGGCGTGCTCGATCCTCTTTCACGCATGCTCAATATTGATTCGTTCACCTCATTAGAAACGAAGCTCCCGCCCGACCTTCAATAGTCAAGCGGGAGTGTATAGAGGCGCGAAGCCAACCAGTCCTTATTATTCGTGGCGGATGGCCTCGATGGGATCCATATTGGCGGCTTTCTGGGCGGGTATGTAGCCGAACAGAACGCCGATGCATACACAAACGAAGAACGATACGTAGACCGACCAGGCGGGGACGCTGCTGGGCATACCCATCATGGGTATGAGGAAGGTGCCGACGCTGCCGCCCACAAGGATACCTATCAGTCCACCCGTGACGCTTATCAGCACCGCCTCTATCAGGAACTGTAGTGAGATGACAGGGCCTGTTGCACCAACGGCCATGCGCAGACCGATTTCCTTGGTACGCTCCGTAACGGAGACGAGCATGATGTTCATGATGCCGATACCGGCCACCAAGAGCGAGAAGGCAGCTGCAACAACGAGGATGACGGTGACGGTGTCCATCGTACTCGACATGGTCTCCATCATCTCGGCCTGTGAACGGATGGTGAAGTCGTCGACGGCCTCTTCCTTCAGCTTGTGGTTATCGCGCAGTATCTGCGTCAGTTCCTCGATGGCGGCATCAGAGAGTTCCTCTGTAATGGCCGAGCAGACGATGCTGGAGAACCACGTCTGGGCGGCGATGCGCTTCATGACTGTGGTATAGGGCGAGATGAGTACATTGTCCTGATCCATGCCCCACGAGTTGTAGCCCTTCGATTTCAGCACACCGATGACGCGCAGGGGTATGGACTTGAAACGGATGGTCTTGCCAATGGGGTCGGCACCGCCGAAGAGTTCCTTGACAATGGTAGCGCCAACGACCACGACCTTGGCGGCCTTTTTGACGTCCTCCTCGGTAAAGCATTCGCCCTCTTCAACAGGCCACTGCTTGATATCGAGATAGTCTATCGACTCACCATACATCGACGTGTTGGTATTGTTGTTACCATAGATAGCCTGACCGCTGGCAGTCACCTCGGGCGACACCTTGGTCACGAACTTCTTCTCACGCACAATGCGCTCATAGTCAGCCATCTTCAGCGTCTGCATAGCCGACGGATCCTGGCGCACACCACCTCGCATGTCAGCACCCGGCCGGATGGTCAGCAGGTTGGTTCCCATGGTCGACAGTTCCTGACGGATGCTCTCCTTTGAGCCTTGTCCGATGGACATCATGATGATGACGGCAGCCACACCGATGATGATACCTAACATCGAAAGGAACGACCGCATCTTGTTGTTGGCCACGGCCTTCAGGCTTACTTTAAATAGATTTAATATATTCACCTTTGCTTTATTTACGATTTACTTATTTTCGATTTACAATTTAATGGTCGTCGATTCACAGATACGATGCTCGAACATTTCAATCGAAAATCGTAAATCCGTAAATCGAAAATCGCATCAGTCGTCTTGTGGGATTGGCAGCGCAGCGAGCGCCTCGGCTGCCGACTTGATATTAGTATTGATGGTATCCTCACGAATCTTGCCGTCGCGCAGGTTGATATTGCGGCTGGCATACTCGGCAATCTCAGGGTTGTGAGTCACGAAGATGATGGTGTGACCCTTGCGGTAGAGCTCCTGAAACAGCACCAGCATCTCGAAGCTGGTGCGGGTGTCGAGGTTACCGGTGGCCTCGTCGGCCAACAGCACGGCAGGGTCGTTAACCAGTGCACGAGCAATGGCCACACGCTGCATCTGTCCACCCGACATCTCATTCGACTTGTGGTACAGGCGGTCACCCAGTCCCACAGCCTGCAGAGCCTTAATAGCCTTCTCTTTGCGCTGGGCAGCATTGTACTCGGAATTATACATCAGCGGCAGTTCCACGTTCTCAACAGCAGTGGTCTTCGCCAGCAGGTTGTAGTTCTGGAAGACGAAGCCAATCTTGCGGTTGCGAAGGTGAGCACGCTGCGACTTCGACATGGTGCGCACGGAGATGCCGTCGAGGTAGTACTCACCACTGGTGGGAGTGTCGAGGCAGCCGAGCTGGTTCAGCAGCGTCGACTTGCCAGAGCCCGACGTTCCCTGAATGGTGACGAACTCACCCTCGTAGATCTTGAACGACACCCCCCTCAAGGCCTTCACTGTCTCGGAGCCAACCTGGAAGTAGCGCTTCACGTTCTGCAGTTCGATAACTACTTTCTTATCCATTATCTTCTCGGTTGTTGCTGATTGTTGCCACCCTGCTGCTGTCTGTTATTGCCTCTCGGACGGGGCATGAAGGGGTTCTGAGTCTGCTGACCCTGCGGCATTTCCGGACCACTGATATTGAAGTCGACAAGAACCTCAGTGCCTGCACTGATGCCACCAGTAATCTCAGTCATCATGCCGTTGGTGATACCCGTCTCCACCTTGTGGGCCTTGAACTTATTGCCCTCGAGCGTCCACAGCTTGCGAGGAGCCTCAACGTCTTCGATGACCTGACCCTCCTTCAAAATGGCTTCGTTGGGCATGAAGCGCAGAGCCTTGGAGGGAACAGCGAGCACATCGTTTTTCTCTAATGTATATATGGTGACGTTGGCCGTCAGACCGGGCTTCAGCTTCAAGTCGTTGTTGCGGGCAGAGATGACCACCTCGTAGGTGACGACATTGCTCTCGGTAGTGGCCTGCTGACGCACCTGTGTCACAGAGCCCTCGAACTGGTCCTCGGGGAAGGCGTCGACGGTAAAGGTCACACGCTGTCCCTCCTTGACGCCGCCAATGTCAGCCTCGTCAATGTCGGCAATGACGCGCATGTCCGTCAGGTCCTGGGCTATCGTAAACAGCTCAGGAGTGTTGAACGAGGCAGCCACTGTCTGGCCTTCCTCCACTGCCTTCGACAGCACCACGCCGTCGATAGGACTGGTGATGGTGGCATAGCCAAGGTTGGTCTGTGCACGCTGCACACTCTCGCGGGCAGTGTTCACCTGCTCCTTGGCCTGGTTATACTGCAACAGTGCATTCTCATATTCGTTGGCCGAAACCAGGCCCTTGTCGTAGAGCGTCTTATACCTATTATAATTAGCCTGCTGGTAGTTCAGCGAACTCTGTGCAGACGACAGGTTGGCACGCTGTGCCGTCAGCTCGCTGATCAGGTTGGTTTTGTCGAGTTCGGCAATGACCTGTCCCTTTTTCACCACCGAGTTGTAGTCGACGTAGAGTTTCGACACAATACCTGATACCTGCGTACCGACGGTAACGCTTGTCACAGGTTCGATAGTACCCGTGGCAGTGATGGTGGTATGGATGTTGCCCTTGTCCACCTTGGCAGTCTCAAACTCCACCTTTTCTTCCTTCTTGCCGCCTGACAACAGGAAATAAGCGACGATTGCCAAAGCCACAACGCCCAGAGCAATCCAAAGTTTCTTGTTCTTCATATTTTCTTTGTTGTTTTTGTTTTCTTATGGGGCCTAAGGGGCCAATGGGGCTAATAGGAATTATAGGCCATATTTGATTTTTCCCTCATAGAACTTCAGCATCTGCAGGTTCAGAATGGTCATGTATTTCGACTGTAGACAGTTCTGCTCGGCCTGCAACAGCTTGTCCTTGCCGTTCATCAGCTCGATGATGTTCGTCAATCCTAACTGGAACTGCTCCTGAAGGAGGCTGTAGCTTTGTCTTTCGCTCTCAACAGTGGCCAGCGCAGCACGGAATTTCTGCTGGTTGGTAGTGGCGTCTAACCAGTAGTTCTCAATCGTCTGGTACAGCTGCTTATGCTGGTCCTGCAGAGCCAGCAGGTTGGTCTCGCGCTGGATACGGGCCTTGTTGACATTGGTCTTCGTCTGGCGCTGGTCAAAGATGGGCACGCTGATATTGACGCCCGCTCCAGAGTTGAAGTTGAACTTCATCTGGTCGCCCCATCCGTTGTTAGCCAACGAGTTGGTATTGGTGGAAGCACTGGCCGACAAGCTAACCGTCGGCATACGTCCTGCCTTGGCAATGTCAATGCTGATGTCGCTGCTCTTGACAGCCATCTCGGCATTCTGTATCTCAGGACGGATGCCAAGTGCCTGCTCATAGACACTCATCACTGTCGGCACGTCTTCCTGTGCCATATTATCGGTGGTTTCGGGGACAGCCACATCGAACTCCTCGCTGCCTTTGAGCTCTAAAAGCTGCTTGAGCTGCAGCTTATAGTTGCTCACCTGAGCCTTTGCCGACACAATGTTATACTCGTCGGTCGAGCGCTGGGAAGTGAGCTGCGACAGGTCGGCCTTCGACATCATGCCCACGTCAACCATCTCGCGTCCGCGATCTTCGTTTTTCTTGGCAGTCTCCAAGCTCGCCTCGTCCACCTTCACAGCCTCTATCAGGTAGAGTATCTGCACATAAAGCTGAGCTATCTTCTCCTGAATGGAGTTGGCCGTCTCCTGAATTTCAAGATCAGCCCGTTCCTCCGACAGTTTGTTCAGCTTCACCTGGTTACGGTTGCGATTGCCATTCCACACTGTCCACGAGGCATTCAAGCCGTATGAGCCATTATAGGAAGTCTTCTCGACCTTGGTGTTCACTGTACCGTTGGTGACTGTCGTGATGCCTGAACTCTGCCAGGGACGGTAGGCAAAGTTATGACTCGTCGACGCATTGAGCGACGGCAGCAATGCAGCCTTCGACTGACTGACATCCTCCTTAGCCGACTGTTGCTGCAATCTGGCTTTCTGCAAGGTGATGTTGTTCTGCATAGCGTAGTCCACACATTCTTGTAGCGTCCACAGTTTAGTCTGGGCCGACAGCGCAGAAGTCAGCATCAGTGCCACAGACAAGAATAAACTCTTCATTTTCATTCAATCTCTTTATGTGAAGGAGAAAGGCCGGAAACTATTCCAACCATCATTTTTAGATTTTGTCGAGTGCCTGACGGATGTCGTCGAGGATGTCCTCAACGTCCTCAATACCGACAGAGAGGCGGATGAGGTCGGGAGCTACACCTGCCTCAAGCAGCTGCTCGTCGGAGAGCTGACGGTGGGTGTGACTGGCGGGATGGAGCACACAGGTGCGGGCATCGGCCACATGGGTTACGATGTTGATCATCTCTAAGGAGTCCATCCATTTGATAGCAGTCTCACGGGTACCCTTCAGTCCGAAGGCGATGACACCGCAGGAACCGTTTGGCAGGTACTTCTGGCCGAGGGCGTAGTTGGCGTCGTCGGGCAGTCCGCAATAGTGTACCCAAGCCACCTTCTCGTTGTCGTGCAGGAACTCGGCCACCTTCTGGGCGTTCTTGCAATGCTGGGCCATACGCAGATGGAGCGTCTGCAAACCGAGGTGCAGGAGGAACGCGTTCTGCGGAGCGGGGATAGAACCAAGATCACGCATGAGCTGTGCCACAAGCTTAGTAGTAAAGCCCATCTTGCCGAAGGCCTTGACATAAGTGAGACCGTGATACGACTCGTCGGGCGTGCAGAGGCCGGGGAACTTCTCGGCGTTGGCAAGCCAGTCGAAGTTGCCGCTGTCGACGACGACGCCGCCAACCTGAGTGGCCAGACCGTCCATATACTTGGTGGTAGAGTGTGTGACAATATCAGCACCCCATTCGAAGGGACGACAATTGACTGGGGTAGCAAAAGTGTTGTCGACGATGAGGGGCACTCCGTTTTTGTGAGCAATCTTGGCAAAGCGCTCAATGTCAAACACGGCACAGCCAGGGTTCGAAATGGTCTCACCGAACACGGCTTTGGTGTTGGGACGGAAAGCGGCCTGTATCTCCTCGTCTGATGCTTCCTGCGAGATGAACGTGCATTCGATACCCAATTTCTTCAGCGTCACGCCAAAGAGGTTATAAGTACCGCCGTAAATCTCATTGGAGGTGATGAAATGGTCACCAGCCTGACAAATATTAAAGATAGCATAGAAGTTGGCAGCCTGTCCCGATGAAGTCAGCACAGCACCCACACCTCCTTCGAGAGTGGCAATCTTGGCGGCCACTGCGTCGTTGGTGGGGTTCTGCAGACGGGTGTAGAAGTAACCCTCCTTCTCCAGGTCAAACAACTTAGCCATCTCATCCGAGTCATCATACTTGAAGGTTGTCGACTGGATAATGGGCAATTCTATAGGTTCTCCGTTCTTGGCTTTATAGCCTGCTTGTACGCAAAGCGTACCTTGTTTCAGTTTCTTTTCCATTATTCGATTGGTTTACAGCTTGCAAAGGTACGACTTTATTCTCATATTCAGTCAAAAAAAACGCCTAAATAATATTAATAAGGTGATAGAACTAAGAAAGTCCCCGTCATGACCATCGTGTGAATCATGACGGGGACAGACAGTAAAACGGTATCATTATAGTCTCACGCCGAAGAAGGCACGAGCCAACCATTTGTTCTGGTTGAATTTTATGTCGCCATTGTCATAAAGGGAGTTGCTCATGATGAGCGAAGCGCCAGCGTTAAAGCGGGGCGTGAAGTGATAGACAACGGAGGCACGCTCGTTGAGGATCATGTTGAAGATCAGACCGTGGTCACGCATTTCATTATTATTCACCGTCAGCTTGTTATTCTTGTAAAACACGATTGAGGGGAGCGCCGAAAGGTGTAACAGCCACTGTGAACGCTTGCCGAGCACAAGGTTGTAGCCGTAACCGCCACCGAATGCGACGTTGGCGAAGGTGAGATGAACCTCAGGGGCCACCTGGCTACGTTCCTTCAACTCGTCGGTGGTCTTGATGCTTCCTGACTGAACACTGACACCTGCCAGCCATGAGCCGGCCGAGCGGAGCTGGTAGTAGTTCTGATACAGGGCTGCAGGAAAGGAGAAGCGGCGGTGGTTGAAGGTGTAGTAGGCGGAGACGTTCACCACGTTCATGCGCAGACCATCCTCATCGAGGTGATCGACATCGCCAAACTTGATGTCGCCTGAGAGTGAATAGGCACGAAGATAGTTGATATCGAAGCTGATCTTCTGCCCGTGGTATTCGAAGTTGAACTCATAGTCGTTGTAGTCGCCACCAATCTTGGCGGGATTGACAGAGAATGTGGCGGCAATATCGCAGTAGTTCACCTCCAGTCCCAGGGTGTTGTTCGTCTTGGTATGAAGGTCGTACTCCGAGTAGAAATCTTTTACCGTTCCCTTGGCGTGGATGTAGTTGCCGGTCTGGTTGCCCAAGAGTCTGAAGAGCCACTTCTCCTTAGGTCGTGCCACGTAGTTGGTGTCGTACTTGACTTTGAAGTAGTTGTCGGACAGTTTCTTGATCAATCGCTTGCCAAACCCCGGCTTCTTCTCTTGCGTTGCTACGGTCTCGGTCTCTATGCTGTCGTCAGCGGCGGACTGAGCGTTCGCCGCTGACGTGACAGCTAAGAATAGTATCATTAAAAGATAATTTCTCATTCTCTCATTATCTTAATTACTTACAGCCGGCAGGTCAAGCCAATCTTGGTTTCAAAGGTTCTGGCACGCACCGTACTGTTCTCACGCAGAATCAGGTCTTTGTCATAGTAATAGTTGTAGTGCGTACGACGACCATAATAAGAACCAGAGAAGTTGAGAGACCACTGACGGGCCAGATGAATCTCAATGACGGGATTGATGACCAACAGCGCAGCATTACTATTGTCGCCCTGCACGTTCAGATAGTGCAAGTCTCTTGAGCCGTCAACATAGTCCTGCAGGTTTCTGTCCTCGTAGCCCTTCCAGGTCCAGAGGCGGAAGTACTTGGCATTGAGAATGATGCGTCCGTACTTACCGAAGTCAAGCTGGGTCTTCGACTTGACGCTGAATCCGCTACCCATGTTGTAGTCGCGCTCAATAACGTTGAAGAAGTCACTCTTGGTACCGCCGAGCAAAATGCCACTCGCGAAGATACGCTGTTCCATCTTCGACAGGTATCCCATCTCAGGAAGCGAGAAGATGAAACCAGGGCCGAAACCGGCAGCCTCGCTGATGCGGTAGGGCGTCAGGTCAGAACCGTCCTCAATTGGTTTGGCATCGTAGTAGTTGAAGTGCTGGTAGATACCGAACTCTCCCGCCATGCCTTTCTTATCCAGGACAGGTGTACTCCACAGACGTCCCACGATATTCAGCGTATTCACCATGGGCTGTCCGCCACCAAAGGCGGAATTAGCCTCAATGTCGAAGAAGTCGTAAGGAGTTTTATGCTTATCACCGTCTACAGAT
This sequence comes from uncultured Prevotellaceae bacterium, assembly GCA_902794405.1. GTDB lineage: Bacteria > Bacteroidota > Bacteroidia > Bacteroidales > Bacteroidaceae > Prevotella. Next base: position 3,088 of record CADBHI010000078.1, on the reverse strand, counting down.
GTACCATAGGTCAGCGTCAAATTGACGTAGGGTGCATGGATACCACGGAACAGGGCTCCGTCGTCGGCCAGATAGCGCCAACCAACTGACACAGAGGCATCGACGGGAGTCTCTCCATAGTCGTGATAGCGATAATGGTCACGACGCAAACGCCAGGCATCGCCGCTGATGATGCGGTGCAGCCCCTGTATGGGGTTGACGATGGCAGCAGCAGCCTCGCGCAGGAAGCGGGGGAAGCCATGTGTGCGGTCGTCGAGTAAGGTCAAGCTGAGTCGGTGGGTCATTTCACCGATGGCCATACCACCGCACGAGGTGGCGATAATATCGTTAATGGCGGGAGGCTCCGTCTCACCTAAGAACTCCCACATGGCCGAACCTGCCAGTGCGTAGGGCGCCGACTCCCAGAACGACAGACCGTTGGTACGGGCTGCGTTGAAGTAGAGGTTGCCGTGATAGGGATGGGCAAACATGTTGGTGATGAAGAAGTCGTTGTCCCACACCATGCCGTCGGTGAAGTTGCGCTTCAGGGTGCGCAGGGTAGTCTGGGCGAAGTCAGAGTTGAGGGCATAGCGGTCGAACAGCTGCACACCCACGTTGATGCCCGTCACCTCGGCGGCAGCCTGCCAGTAGCGCTTCTTGACGGGCAGGGCCATGGTGGAGTCTGTAGCCACGAACGAGTTTCGTTTCTCATCCCAGGCACGTTTCCATGAGTCGTGCTTGTTTCGAGGCTGGCGGTAAGTCAGACCCAGTTCCACCAACGGACGGTTACGGTAGGTCTCGTTGCGGTCGTAGTAGCGCGTCAGTCCCCAGCCGGCCGATACAAACGCGCCGTACTTTTCATTGATTCTATAGTCGGCGTTGATACGGGCCTGCAGGGAGTAGAGACGCTCGGGCTTCACGCTGTTTTCCTTCGAGAAAGTCTCGACATGGTAGTAGCCTAAGTCACCGCTCATACTCCATTTCGGCGACAACTGTTTGTAGAGACCCAGACGATAGAACAGGGCACCCGAGAACTTCGAGTCGAGGCCCATGAAGTGGGTACCCACACCCCAGATGCTGTACGTGTACTTGTTACGGTAGCGCATGGCAAGGTTAGCCTTGGTCGATGAACCGCCGTAGAGCATAATGTCGATATCGGTCATCGGGTTAATGTTCACCAGACCTATCTTATGACCAATACTGTCGTAAGACAAGTTGACGATACCCACCTGCCAACCTTTTGGGCGTTTACGGGCAATGTTGAGCACACCCACCTGCGCACCATTCAGCGAGTCGGCATAGTTGATGGTTCCCATCTGGAAACCACGCTGCATAGCCGACGAGACATTCAGCAGGCCAGACAGCTGAACGCCCTTGTCCATGCCGGTCGTGATATTACTAACAGCACCCAGTTGCAGTCCGTTGAACTTGTGTGCCGATGTATTTGAGAAACCCGACAACTGCACACCGTGACCACCATCAGCAGCCACCGACGAAATGCTGACGATGCCCACGGGCGACTTCTGCGCCTGTACGTTTACTGCTGCTGTAAAGAGTGCCGCAGTAGCTAAAGTCATTATTCTATTCATAAACTATGGAATTTTTATTCGATGGAGAGTCCGGGGCACTGTTAATGATTTCCGCTATCTCACGACGGGCTTTGCGACCCTCGTGACTGGGCCAGAGGGGATAGACGTGGCCCATCTTCTCAGCAATGTGCAGGCGGGCATCGACGCCGGCGGCCTTCATCTTGTCGCAGGTCTTGCAGACGTCGGTGTAGAACACTTCCCACGTACCGGTAAAGAGGTCGGTGGGCGGCAGACCTTCCATGTCGCCATAGAGGGGCGAGATCATCGGGTCGGCAACATCCATCTGTCCTGCCCAGGCGGTGCCGTACTTCTGCAGCACGTCAATGGTGAGCCAGTTGTCGCGCTCCTGCAGCGAAGGGTCGCCGCCCATGACATCGACCCAGGGCGAGATGAGCACCAGGTGGCGGGGCAGGTCAATCGAGTCGTTGCGTAACTGCTGCGCCAGCGCCAGCGTAAAGCCGCCGCCGGCGGAGTCGCCCATGATGAGAATCCGGCTGGCCGGGATGCCCTTCAGCATCTCGCAATAGAGCTGCATCACGAGCGGATGCGCCTCGGCGGCGGTATGGAGCGGCAGCAGCGGATAGTTGGGCGCCACGATACCGCAGCCGGTGGTCTTGGCCCACTCGGCCAGAGCCTTCCAGTGCTGGGACGTGAAGCTATGGACGTAGGCGCCGCCGTGCAGATAGAGCACCACGGGCTTCGTGTCGTTCACGGCAGGCACCTCAAACACCTGCATGTTCCCGATGGCATATTGAACGACCTCGCGGGGGAATTTCACGTCGGCCGGAATCTCCGTCTGACTCTTGTCGGTCTTGTCGGCCATGGCCTTGTCATACGAGTCCGTGTCCATCTGGTGCAAGGCACTCTTCACAATGATGGCCATCGGCGAGCGGCCGGTAATCAGCCACACGGCACCACCGGCGACGATGATGGCAACGATGACCGCTGCCACTGTCCGCAGAATTTTCTTCGCTTTCTTGTTCATAACTATGGCTTAGTCTTACTTCTCCACGAACGCCTTGATGCGGTCGGCAATGTTCTGCTTCAGGTTGTTATAGAAGAATCCGTAATCGTTGCGGTGATAGCACTCGGGGCCGAACAGGGGAACGGCTTCCGGTTCGTTGATGGCGAAGGGCTTGGCCTCGGCCGTGGTGACGACGACGGAGCCGCGGACGGTGTCAACGCGGGCATCAACGATGCCGGGAACGATGACCTTGCCCGTCATCTCGTCCAGTGACCCTAAGTTGTCCTTGGCGGGGGCGTAGGTGTCGTCGCGCTTCCAGTTGATGGGGTTGATGCTCAGACCGTCAGGTGCCAGCGTTACGTTCTTGGCATCCTTGTTGCCGACGCCTTCTGTATTCCACGAGACGATGACGCCCGTGTCTGTGGCTCCCTCAGCAAACTTCAGGCCCGTACGCTCAAGGTAGTCCTTGGTCACGGCGAAACCGATGGGATAGGCTGCCACCATGCGGCTCAGGTGCTCAGGATGCTTCGTCATGTAGTTCTCGAGCAGGTTGAGC
>CADBHI010000077.1 GCA_902794405.1 uncultured Prevotellaceae bacterium | reverse complement strand
GCGTGCCCTGAAGGAGAGCTGCGTGTTCGAGGCTCACGACCTGGTGAAGACTCAGTACAAGATGATCGACGGTAAGCGTAAGAGCTACCAGGAGCGCACCCCGCTCAGCACCTACGCCATCGCGAGCTACGAGCCGGAGCCGTAATCATTTTGTGGATAGTGGATGGTGGATAGTGGATGGTGGATAGTGGATGGTGGATAGTGGATAGAGAAATGTGGATAGAGAATGGAAGGATTGGAGAGGAAGATGGTTGATATTCTGCGGAATAACAAATCTCCATACACCATCCACAATACACCATCCACTAAAAACCACCACTCACCCTTCACCACTCACCCAAAAAAAACGCCCCCTCAGACCATCTGAAGGGGGGCGTTTTTTTCATTCTTTCTCAGCCGGCGGCTGTGGGAACGACTCTCCGTTGTTAAACACACGGAGAGTTTCTTTTATGGCTGGGTCGTCGTCGTTGAGGTATTCCGTCCAGGCCTCCTCATCAAGAACGTTGTAGATGAGGCGGCTGTTGATGTAGCGCTCCAAGAGGGCGTGGCTCTTCTGGATCATCAGGTTGCGACGCTTCAGGCCGTTCTTCTCAGCATAGGATGCGAAGAGTTCGACGGTGTTGAGCTTCTTCAGGTAGGCCAGGAGTTCCTTCTTGGTCTTGTACTTCGAGAGCTGTGGACGGTTGTCGTCGACATACTCGTAAGCAAACTGGAGGATGAGTCCGGTCATAGATGCCTCCTTATAATAAGAGGTGACACCCGTGGTATCCTCGCCAACAAAGATATCGGGCGTGATACCACCACCGCCATAGACAACGCGACCGTTGGAAGTATGGAACTCGGGGCCCTCGTGCTTGATGCTGTCCTGTGAGAAGAACTCACCGTGCTGGTAGCGGTGGATGAGATCCTCCTCGTAGCTGCGGTCGTCGCCCGAAGTGTAGGGTCTCTGGATGCAACGTCCCGAGGGGCTGTAGTAGCGGGCAATGGTGAGGCGAATCATAGAACCGTCGTGCAGCGAGATGGGCTGCTGGACGAGACCCTTACCGAAGGAGCGGCGGCCGATGATGGTGCCGCGGTCGTTGTCCTGGATGGCACCGGCAAAGATTTCGCTGGCCGAAGCCGACTCCTCGTCGATGAGCACCACAAGGGGTATCTTCTGGTAGGAGCCACGGCCGTCGCTGCGATACTCCTGACGCTGCGAGCGGCGACCCTCGGTATAGACGATGAGCTTGCCGCGAGAGAGGAACTCGTTGGCCATCTGCACGGCCGAACCCAGATAGCCCCCCCTGTTGCCACGCAGGTCGATGACCAGGTTCTCGAAGCCCTCCTGACTTAAGCGAACGAGTGAGATGAGCAGTTCGGGGTAGGTCTTGTCGCCGAAGTTCTTGATCTTGATATAGCCCGTCTTGCGGTCGAGCATGTAGACGGCGGTGACGCTCTTCATGGGAATCTCACCACGCATGATGGTATAGCGCCTGATCTTCTTCTCATTGCCGCGCATCACACCGACCTCCACCTTCGTGTCCTTGTCGCCCTTCAGACGGTGCATGGCTTCCTCGTTGGTGACATCCTTGCCCACGAAAGCCTCGCCATCGATCTCGACAATCTTGTCGCCTGCCAACAGTCCGGCACGTTCAGAAGGTCCGTTGGAGATGACGTTCTGCACATGGATGGTGTCCTTACGGATGGTGAACTCGATGCCCACGCCGAAGAACGACCCCTTGAGGTCGTCGTTGGCCTGCTGGACGTCCTTCTGGGTGATGTAGACGCTGTGGGGGTCGAGCTCCTTGAGGATGGTAGGCATGGCCTTCTCCACCAGATCGCCCACGTTGACGGTGTCGACATACTGATCGTCGACAATGTTCAGCAGGTCGTTTAGCTTGTTACTGCCCGAATTGATAATGCTCAGCCGGTTGCCCGAGAAACGGTTGGCAAAGAAGCTACCGATGAAGATACCTAACACCACGCTCAGAGCCAGCCATAAAGGCATGAAACGGTTTGACTTGTTTCTACTCATATTTCTTTATTCGCCTAAATATACTAATTCAATGCCTGCACGCTTCAGCAGGTCGATTCCGTCGGTCAGACGGTATTTCTCACCGTAGACCACCCGTTTGATGCCTGCCTGGATAATCAGCTTGGCACACTCGATACAGGGCGAGGCGGTGATATAGATGGTAGCACCGTCGGAGTTGTTGTTGGAACGTGCCAGCTTGGTAATGGCGTTGGCCTCGGCGTGGAGCACGTAGGGCTTCGACACGTTGTTCTCGTCCTCGCAGATGTTCTCGAAACCAGTCGGCGTGCCATTGTAGCCGTCGCTGATAATCATCTTGTCCTTCACGACCAGGGCTCCCACCTGCCGGCGCTGGCAATAGGAGTTCTCGGCCCATACCCGTGCCATGCGCAGGTAGCGTTCATCCAGCTTTGCTTGCTTGGAAGGCCCACCCAAGCCCTCCCGAAGGGAGGGATGTTTAGTATCATTAGCGGCCACAAGCCCACCCAAGCCCTCCCCAAGGGAGGGATGTTTAGTATCTTTATCTGCCATATTGTTATTCATCATATTTACTCTTTCGTGTAATCAAACACCCCTCCCTTTGGGAGGGCTTGGGTGGGCTTTTACTTTAATCCCCGTCCTCTTCAGCAGAGCATCAATGGTGGGCTCCCCACCCTTAAACTTCTTGTATAGCACCATAGGGTTCTCCGTGCCACCCTTGCTCAGGATGCAGTCACGGAAGCGCTGGGCCGTGGCGGGATTGAAGATACCCTCGCGCTTGAACACGGCAAAGGCATCGGCATCGAGCACCTCGGCCCACTTGTAGCTGTAATAGCCGGCAGCATAGCCACCAGCCATGATATGCGAAAACTGCACGGTCATGCAGGTGTCCATACGCTGCTTGCCGAAAATGGCCTTCTTCCAGGCCTGTTTCTCGAAGGGAATGATATCGTCGGTAAACTCGTCCTTCTTCGTGTAGTAGGCCATGTCGAGCAGTCCGAACGACACCTGGCGCAGACAGGCCGTAGCGGCCATGAAATTACGGCTGCGGACAATGCGGTTGATGAGTTCGTCGGGCAATGGTTCGCCCGTCTCGTAGTGGAAGGCGAAGGTGCGCAGGAACTCTTTTTCGATGGCAAAGTTCTCCATGAACTGCGAGGGCAGCTCCACGAAGTCCCACCAGACATTGGTGCCCGAAAGACTCTCGAAACGGGTGTTGGCAAACATGCCGTGGAGCGAGTGTCCGAACTCGTGCAGGAAGGTCTCCACCTCGCCTAATGTCAGCAGGGCGGGCTTCTCGGCCGTGGGCTTCGTCAGGTTCATCACCACCGACACATGGGGGCGCACGTTCTTGCAGTTGTCAGGTCCGAAGGGCTTCTTCACGTCCTCACGCTCCATCCATTGTCCCTGATACTCGGTCATCCATGCCCCACCCTGCTTGCCTTGACGGGGGTGGAAGTCGGCATAGAAGACGGCCAGGAAAGAGCCGTCACGGTCGAAGACCTCGTAGGCCTTCACGTCGGGATGGTAAACGGGAATGTCCTTGTTCTCCTTGAAGGTAATGCCATAGAGACGCGTGGCCAACCCGAAGACGCCGTCGATGACCTTGTTCAACTGGAAGTAAGGACGCAGCATCTCGGCATCGATATTGAACTTCTTCATCTGCAGCTTGTGAGAGTAGAAGGCTACATCCCAAGGCTCCAAGGCCTCAACAGGTGATTTAACACCCCCTCCTTGGGAGGGGCTTGTGGTGGCCTGCTTCTTCAATTCCTCCCTTTCTTTCAGCGCCGTCGGCTTGTAGGCATCAATCAGGTTGTTCAGCAGCTTATAGACGCTGCGCACGTTGCCCGCCATACGATGCTTCAGCACGTAGTCGGCATAGGTCTTGTAGCCTAACAGCTGGGCAATCTCGCGACGAAGGTTGACGAGACGCTTGCAGATGTCGAGGTTGTTCTCGGTATTGTCGTGAATACACTTCGTGTTGTACGCCATATACATCTGCTGGCGCAGTTCACGTTGTGTGGAGTATGTCATGAATGGTGAATACGAGGGACTGTCGAGTGTGAACACCCAGCCCTCCAAGCCACGTTCCTTGGCCGTCTGGGCAGCAGCCTCGCGGGCCGTATCGGGCAGTCCGTCGAGCTGGGCCTCGTCGGTAATGTGCAGGGTGTAGGCCTTCTGTTCCTTCAGCAGGTTCTGCGAGAACTGCAGACCCAGCATCGAGGCCTCCTCGGTGAGCTGGCGCAGGCGCGCCTTTCCCTCAGCGTCGAGCAAGGCACCACTCCTGACAAAGCCGTCGTAGCAGTTGTCGAGCAGCATCTTTTCCTCGGCCGTCAGCTTGCGATGATGGCGATGAACATATTTGATACGCTCAAACAGTTTCTCGTTCAGCCTGATGTCGTTGGCATGCTGTGTCAGGATAGGACTCAGCTTCTGGGCCAGAGCATCCATATCGTCGTTGGTCTCGGCCGACAGCAGATTAAAGAACACGGACGACGTGCGCGACAGCAGGTCGTAGTAGTTGTCCTTCTCATCATCCACCGAGATGATGGTGTTGTCGAAAGTCGGCTTTGCGGGGTTGTTGATAATCTTGTCGATCTGCTCGTTGTCACGACGTATGCCCTCCATGAAGGCTTCCTCGAAGTCCTCTAAACGGATACGGTCAAACGGAGCCGTATCATGCGGGGTGTTGTATGGCTCAAAAAAAGGATTATGCCTTTGATTCTCCTCGTTCATAACACAGTTTTTTAAAAGAAAAACGTAAGACATGATCAGCCTTACGTTTCCTTGCTTCGTGATTCCGGCGGGATTCAAACCCACAACCTTCTGATCCGTAGTCAGATGCTCTATTCAGTTGAGCTACGGAACCTCCGTTCCTTGTTTTGCGGGTGCAAAGGTACACACTTTTTCGGAACCCACCAAATTTTTTCGCAACTTTTTTCGAAAAAAGTGAATAATCGTTGGGAAGTTCGGTTTTTCTTCATACCTTTGCACTTGTTATCACCCCGAATTATGAAGACATTACTGATATTAGTGGGCAAGACCACCGACAAGCACTTTGCCGCCGGCATCAACGACTACGTGGAACGTATAGGCCACTACATGCCCTTCGAGATAGTGACTATTCCCGAGCTTAAAAACACCAAGAGCCTGACCGAGGAGCAGCAGAAAAGCCTTGAGGGCGACCTAATACTGAAGCAGCTACAGCCGTCGGACACCGTGGTGCTGCTCGACGAGCACGGCCGCGAGCTGCGCAGCCTGGAGTTTGCCCGCTGGATAGAGCAGAAACGCAATACGGCCCGCCGACTGGTGTTTGTGGTCGGAGGGCCGTATGGATTCTCGAAAGAGGTCTATGCCCGCTGTAACGAGCAGTTATCGTTGTCGAAGATGACCTTCTCGCATCAGATGATCAGGCTCATTTTCACGGAACAGGTCTATCGCGCGTGTACCATAATTAAAGGTGAGCCCTATCATCACGAATAGAGTTAGCCGTTACAGGTCATTGTAGTTCTGAACCGAGAAGGTGCTGGTTCTCATGTCACCCGTTTCATAGCCACGTCTCAGCCAACGCTTGCGCTGGTCGCTGGTGCCGTGGGTGAACGATTCCGGCGTGGCACGTCCCTGAGCCTTCTTCTGCAGCCAGTCGTCGCCGATGGCCTTGGCCAGCTCAAGTCCCTTCTCCAAGTCGCCATACTCCATCGAGTGGTTCATCTTGTCCTCATAGTGAGCCCATACGCCGGCATAGTAGTCGGCCAGCAACTCTAAGCGCACACTAATCTGATTGCCACTCACCTTGTCGGTCTGACTCATGGCCGAGTGGGCCTTGTTCAGCGTTCCCGTCAGGTACTCCACGTGGTGGCCAATCTCGTGGGCAATCACGTAGGCGTAGGCAAAGGTGTTGCCCTCAACGCCCAACTGGCGCTTCATCTGGGTGAAGAACGACAGGTCGACATACAACTTCTGGTCGCCCGAGCAATAGAAGGGACCCACGGCAGCCGTAGCCGAGCCGCAGGCAGAGTTCACCTGATTGCTGAACAGCACCAGCGTAGGATACTGGTACTCACCCCAGCCGTTCTCCTCGAACACCTTCGTCCAGACTTCCTCGGTCGAGGCCAGGATCTTCTTGCAGTCGGAGGCCAGCTCCTGCTCCTCCTCGGTGAAGTTCTGTTCGTCCACCGTCTCTGTCGGAGCCTGCATCTGCTGCTGCACCACGTTCTGCACAACGTCACCCAGGTTACCACCCTGCATGAAGGTCATCAGGGCAATGATAATAATACCTCCAAGTCCGCCTCCAATACCAAGCTTGGCACCACCACTCATTCCGCGGCGATCTTCCACGTTTGAGCTCTCTCTTCTTCCGGTTAGTTTCATAGTTATAAATTTGTTGATATGAATAATTTGCTTGCAAAGATAAGGAAAATAAATGATAAAAAGAGAATTTACGACACATTTTCTTTGCTATTCGGTCGCTTTTTTGTACTTTTGCACCCATATTTTGAATAATCAATTAAAAACGTATACGTATTTATGTTAACACTCAAACTCATCAGTGAGGAAACTGAACGTGTAATCAAGGGCCTCGAGAAGAAGCATTTCAAGGGTGCCCGTGAGGCCATCGACCAGGTTCTGGCCGTTGACAAGAAACGCCGTGAGGCTCAGCAGGAACTGGACAAGAACCTCAGCGAAGCCAAGAAGATGGCTGCCCAGATCGGCGCCCTTATGAAGGAAGGCAAGCGGGCCGAGGCCGATGCCATCAAGGAGACGGTGGCCAAGATGAAGGAAACCAACAAACAGCTGGAAGAGACGATGAACCAGGCACAGGAGGACCAGGTAGCCCTGCTCTGCCAGATTCCGAACATCCCCTACGACGAAGTGCCCGAGGGTGCTGCTGCCGAGGACAACCGCGTGGTGAAGTCGAACCTTCGCGAGTGCAAGCCCACCGACACCGTCGGCAACTGGGACGTCAACCCCCAATTAGGTATTGACAATCCCCTGCCCCACTGGGAACTGGCCAAGAAGTACAACCTCATCGACTTCGACCTGGGTGTGAAGATTACCGGCGCAGGCTTCCCCGTCTACATCGGCAAGGGTGCACAGCTGCAGCGCGCACTCATCAACTTCTTCCTGGCCGAGGCCAATAAGAGCGGCTACACGGAAATCATGCCGCCGACGGTGGTCAACGCCGCTTCTGGCTACGGCACAGGCCAGCTGCCCGACAAGGAGGGTCAGATGTATCATTGCGAGGTCGATGACTTCTACCTCATCCCCACCGCCGAGGTGCCCGTCACGAACATCTACCGCGACGTGATTCTCGACGAGGACAAGCTGCCCATCAAGAACTGCGCCTACACAGAGTGTTTCCGTCGCGAGGCTGGTAGCTACGGCAAGGACGTCCGTGGACTGAACCGCCTGCACGAATTCTCGAAGATTGAGATTGTACGCATCGACAAGCCTGAGCACTCAAAGGAGAGCCACAAGGAGATGCTGGCTCACGTTGAGGGACTGCTCCAGAAGTTAGAGCTTCCCTACAGAATTTTGCTGTTATGCGGTGGCGATCAAAGCTTTACAAGCGCCATCTGTTACGACTTCGAGGTCTATTCAGAAGCTCAGGGCCGCTGGCTCGAAGTATCCAGCGTATCGAACTTCGACACCTATCAGGCCAACCGTCTGAAGTGCCGCTATCGTCGCAACGACACCAAGAAGACCGAGCTTTGTCATACGCTCAACGGCTCGGCTCTCGCACTCCCCCGCATCGTGGCTGCCCTGCTGGAAAACAACCAGACGCCCGAAGGCATCCGTATACCCAAGGCACTGGTTCCCTACACCGGCTTTGAAATCATCGACTAAATTAATCGGATTACAATAATGAACAAGATTGTCAGAAAAGAACAGTTCTCAGAGAAGGTTTATCTCTTTGAAATTGAAGCACCGCTGATAGCCAAGAGCCGTAAGGCGGGCAACTTTGTCATCGTACGCGTTGACCAGAAGGGTGAGCGCATGCCGCTGACCATCGCTGGCGCCGATATTGAGCGTGGCACCATCACACTGGTCGTACAGATGGTGGGACTGTCGTCGAAGAAGCTCTGTGCGCTGAATGAAGGCGAGTATGTAGCCGACGTGGTAGGCCCCTTAGGCAACCCCACCCGTATCGAGAAATACGGTACTGTGGTCTGTGCCGGCGGCGGACTCGGCGTGGCTCCCATGCTGCCTATCATCCAGGCACTGAAGGCTGCCGGCAACCGTGTACTCTCAGTCATGGCCGGTCGCTCAAAGGATCTGATTATCCTTGAGGATAAGGTTCGTGAGAGCTCCGACGAGGTCATCATCATGACCGACGACGGCAGCTACGGTGAAAAGGGCGTGGTAACCGTTGGCATGGAGAAATTCTTCGAGCAGGAGCACGTCGACAAGGTGTTTGCCATTGGTCCTCCCATCATGATGAAGTTCTCGAACCTGACGGCCCAGAAGCACAACATTCCCTGCGAAGTCAGCCTGAACACCATCATGGTCGATGGTACGGGTATGTGCGGCGCCTGCCGACTGACCATCGGTGGTAAGACGAAGTTCGTCTGCATCGACGGTCCGGAATTCGACGGAGCCCTCGTTGACTGGGATGAAATGTTCAAGCGCATGGGTACCTTCAAGCGCGCCGAGCAGGAAGAGCTGGAGCACTATGAAGAACACCTTATAGGCAAAGACACAGTGCTCGACGGTTCTCCCGTTGAGAAAACTACCGACGTCGTCATGGATGCCGACCCCACTAACGACACCATCGAGGTGCTGACCGACCGTGATGCTGAGTGGCGTAAGGCACTGCGTGCTTCCATGAAACCGAAGGAGCGTACGACTATCGAACGTGTCATCATGCCTGAGCTCGACCCTGTTTATCGTGCAACAACCCGTACAGAAGAAGTAAATATCGGTCTCACCAAGGAGATGGCAATGACCGAGGCCAAGCGCTGCCTGGACTGCGCTAAGCCTACCTGCGTCGAAGGCTGTCCTGTGAATATTAATATTCCGTCATTCGTAAAGAATATTGAGCGCGGACAATTCCTCGCTGCTGCCAAGGTTCTGAAGAACACCTCTGCCCTGCCCGCTGTCTGCGGTCGTGTTTGTCCACAGGAGAAGCAGTGTGAGAGCAAGTGTATCCATCTGAAGATGAACGAGCCTGCCGTAGCCATCGGTTATCTGGAGCGCTTCGCTGCCGACTATGAGCGCGAGAGCGGCAACATCAGCCTGCCTGAGATTGCACCCTCTAACGGCATGAAGGTGGCCGTCGTAGGTTCTGGTCCTGCCGGACTGAGCTTCGCCGGCGATATGGTGAAGAAGGGCTACGATGTCTATGTCTTTGAGGCATTGCACGAGATTGGCGGTGTGTTGAAATACGGTATTCCTGAGTTCCGTCTGCCCAACAAGATTGTGGATGTGGAGATACAGAATCTGGCCAAGATGGGAGTCCACTTCCAGACCGACGTCATCGTGGGTAAAACCATTAGCGTTGAGCAACTTGAGCAGGAAGGCTTCAAGGGAATCTTCGTAGGTTCAGGAGCTGGTCTGCCCAACTTCATGAACATCCCTGGTGAGAACTCCATCAACATCATGTCGTCGAACGAATACCTGACACGTGTGAACCTGATGGACGCTGCCAATCCCACTACCGATACGCCTATCAACTTCGGTAAGAACGTGCTCGTTGTGGGCGGTGGTAACACGGCTATGGACTCCTGCCGTACAGCCAAGCGCTTAGGCGGTAATGTCACCCTGGTTTACCGTCGTTCGGAGCAGGAGATGCCCGCCCGTCTTGAGGAGGTGAAGCACGCCAAGGAGGAGGGTATCAACTTCCTCACGCTGCACAACCCCATCGAGTACAAAGCCGACGAGACAGGAGCTGTCTGCCAGGCTGTGCTGCAGGTGATGGAGCTGGGCGAGCCCGATGCCTCCGGCCGTCGCAGTCCCGTACCCGTAGAGGGCAAGACGGTGACCCTCGACGTCGATCAGGTGATCGTGGCTGTGGGTGTGAGCCCCAACCCGTTGGTGCCGAAGTCAATCCAGGGTCTGGAACTGGGCCGCAAGAACACCATCGCCGTGAACGACGGCATGCAGTCCTCACGCTTGGAGATCTTCGCTGGCGGTGACATCGTCCGTGGTGGAGCAACGGTGATCCTCGCAATGGGCGACGGCCGCCGTGCTGCTCAGAGCATGGACGAATATTTACAGAATAAATAGTGTGCATGGCGGTTCTGCCGCCATGTTCGTTTTATTATGAACGGACTTTATACCATCATATTGCTCATACTAAGCAACGTCTTCATGACGCTGGCTTGGTATGGGCATTTAAAGTTACAGGAGTCTGGCACTTCCAGTAATTGGCCCCTGCTGGGCGTCATCGTTTTCTCCTGGGGCATTGCGTTCTTCGAGTACTGCTGTCAGGTGCCAGCCAACCGTTTGGGCTTTATTGAGAATGGCGGACCTTTCAATTTGATTCAGCTGAAGGTCATTCAGGAGTGTATCTCGCTGGCCGTATTCTGCGTCATTGCCAACATTATGTTTCAGGGCACCCATCTGCACTGGAACCACATCCTGGCCTTCCTGCTTATCATCTGCGCCGTCTATCTGGTGTTTATGAAGTAAGAGGTGAGAGGGATGACCGAACAGGAACAGCTTTTCAAACGGCTCAACGAACGCTTCGTACGGGCTTTTGCCACCTATCGTTTATTAGAGGACGACGACCACGTGCTTATCGGCCTGTCAGGCGGTAAGGACTCACTTTTGCTGACGGAGCTGCTATCAAAGCGTGCCAGGATTCAACACCCCCGTTTCAAGGTCGAAGCCGTCCATGTGCGCATGGAAAACATCACCTACGAAACTTCCACCGGCTACCTTCAGCAGTTCTGCGACAACCTCGGCATCCCCCTCCACATCATCACCACCGCGTTTCAGTATGTTGCGACTGAGTCGCAACCCGCCAAAGCGAAGCCACCTTGCTTCCTCTGTTCCTGGCACCGCCGCAAACAACTCTTCAACCTTGCCCAGGAACTTGGCTGCAACAAGATTGCCTTAGGTCACCATCGCGACGACATCATCCACACGACCCTGATGAACCTTGTCTACCAAGGCCGTTTCGGTACGATGCCGGCCCTGCTGCAGATGCGCAAGATGCCGCTCAAGATCATCCGCCCGCTCTGTCTGATTGACGAAGCCGACATCCGCCGCTATGCCGAAGTCAGCGGATACGAGAAGCAGTTGAAGCACTGTCCCTACGAGCACGACACCCAGCGGACCACCATTGCCGAGCTCTACAACAGCATTGAACGCATGAATCCAGAGGCTCGCTATTCTATCTGGAGAGCACTGGAACAAGAGGGTAAACTGACGGAAGAATATTAAAAACATATAATTCTTAGCAACAGATTAACCATATTCTGTTTTTTCTACTTATCTTTGTGGTTTAAATACTAAAGGACAATGAAAAAGTACCGTTTACTCATATTAATGGCAGCAGCTCTGATGGTCATTCCCATGACGGCCCAGAAGAGAAAAGCGCCTGTCAAGAAGAAGAAAGTCGTTCCCGTGGTGGTTGAACCGTCAAAGGAGGAAGTGAAGTTCGAGGAAATGCTGGGTGCTACACAGCAAATCATGTTCATTGACAGCGTCGTCGTGAAGAAGCAGGAATTCCTGAATTTCTACCGACTCACCTCTGAGGCAGGTGCCATCAGCGGCTACAACACCTTCTTCCGCAGCGAAGACCAACCCTACTCCACCGTATACGTCAACCAGCTGGGCAACAAGTGCTGGTTTGCCAACAACGGACAGCTCTACACCATCGACAAGCTGAACGGCCAGTGGAGCGAGCCGTTGCCCATTGAGGGATTAGGACGTTTCCAGCGTAAGAACTACCCTTTCATGCTGACCGACGGTCTGACGCTCTACTTTGCAGCCATCAGCGACGAGGGCTTAGGCGGCCTCGACATCTACATGTCACGCTACGACTCCGAGTCAGGTAAGTTCCTACTTGCCGAGAACATCGGCCTGCCCTTCAACTCCAGTGCCAACGACTATATGTATGCCATCGACGAGTTCAATGGCATCGGCTACTTTGCCACCGACCGTCGACAGCCGGAAGGCATGGTTTGCATCTACACCTTCATTCCTAACCAGAAGCGTATCACCTATACTGCTGACGATTTCGACGAAGAAACCATTCGCAGCCGTGCCAAGATTGAACGTATCAGCGACACCTGGGGAGACGGTCAGAAGCGGTCAGAGGCCCTTTCACGTCTGACGGGCACTATTCAACAGAAGAAGAAGCCCCAAAACAAGCAAGGAAGCTTCACCTTTGTTGTCAACGACGACCTGGTCTACACCAGGCTTTCCGACTTCCACAATGCCGACAACCGTGAACGCATGGACAAGCTCAGCACTATGAAGAAAAACTATCAGGAGCTGAACGAACGGTTGGAAAAGTCGCGTGCCTACTATGCCACCAAGGCCAATGTCAGCGAACGAAGCGAACTGCGTGCTGAAATACTCAGCTACGAACAGGAATACTACCAGTTGGAAGAAGATATTCGACAATTGGAGAAAACCATCCGTTACACCGAACTACAAACCCTAAAACAATAAGTCTATGAGAACTTTCCCTGAATCCGAACTGATTATCAATGCCGACGGCTCATGTTTCCACCTCCATCTGAAGCCCGAGCAGTTGGCCGACCGAGTCATCCTTGTGGGCGATCCGGCTCGCGTCGACACCGTTGCCAACCACTTCGAAAGCAAGGAGTGTGAAGTACAGAGCCGAGAGTTCCACACCATTACAGGTACTTATAAAGGCAAGCGCATCACGGTGCAGAGCCACGGCATTGGCTGCGATAATATCGACATCGTCATGAACGAGCTCGACACCCTGGCCAATATCGACTATACCACCAGAACCGAAAAGGAGGAACACCGCACGCTGACCTGCGTACGCATCGGCACCTGCGGCGGACTGCAACCCTTCACCCCTACTGGCTGTTTCGTGGCCTCCGTCAAAAGCATCGGCTTCGACGGCCTGCTGAACTACTATGCAGGACGCAACGTGGTCTGCGACATCCCTTTGGAAAAAGCCTTCCGCGAGCACATGCAATGGAATCCCATCAAGGGTGCTCCCTACGTGTCCATAGCCGATGAGGAACTGATTGACCAGATAGCACAAGACGACATGGTGCGCGGCTATACCATCAGCTGTGGGGGATTCTATGGTCCCCAGGGCCGAGTGCTCCGTGCCGATATAGAAGACCCCAACCAGAACGAGAAAATTGAATCGTTCGAGTATGAAGGCATGAGAATCTGTAACTTCGAGATGGAGTCCTCTGCCCTTGCCGGCCTCGCCTCTCTGCTGGGCCACAGGGCCATGACCTGCTGCATGGTCATCGCCAACCGATACACGACGGAGATGAACACCGAGTATAAGAATTCCATTGACAGCCTCATTGAGAAAGTACTTGACAGAATATGATCATGATATATGTTATTGCTGCAGCGTTCGTCGTTCTTGCCGTCGTCTTTCTGATGGGCAAGGGCGATAAGCTCATTGCTGGATACAACACGGCATCTGAGGAGGAACGAAAGGAAGTCAACATCCATCGGCTACGAATACTGATGGCTATCATGATGGTGATTACTGCCGGTTTCTGCATACTACTAACCTTCATCGGCAAGGACAAGAACAATGCAATGGCAGCCACCTTCATCTTCATGATGATCACCATTGTCTTCGTCATCATCGCTAACACCTGGGCCAAGAAGAAATGAACGGCAACGACACTATCTGCGCTCTCGCTACCGCTCCAGGTGGAGCCCTCGGCATCATCCGCATTAGTGGCCCCAATGCCTTCTCCATCGTCAGCGCCATCTGTTCCGTACGCTGCGACTCAGTCGCAGCCAACACCGTCCACTACGGCCACATCGTTGAGTATGATGCTGTGTCACAGCATCAAGTCCCCCTCGACGAAGTGTTAGTTGCCGTCTTCCGCTCTCCCCACTCCTACACCGGCGAAGACAGCGTCGAAATCTCCTGCCACGGTTCCCGCTACATACTAAACAGGGTGATAGAGCTTCTGTGCCAGCAAGGCTGTCGCATGGCCAATCCCGGTGAGTTCACCATGCGCGCCTACCTCAACGGCAAACTCGACCTTAGCCAGGCCGAAGCCGTAGCCGACCTCATCGCATCCACCAACAAGGCTACTCACGACATTGCCATGAGCCAGTTGCGTGGCGGCATTTCCACAGAGCTTTCCCGCTTGCGCGAACAGCTACTAAGACTCACATCCCTACTGGAACTCGAGCTCGACTTCTCCGACCACGAAGACCTTGAATTTGCCGACCGTTCAGAATTGATGGAACTCGCTCTGAAGATTGACGCCCACATCACTCACTTGGCCGACTCGTTCCATGCAGGCAACGCCCTCAAAAACGGCATTCCCGTGGCCATCGTCGGCGCTCCCAACGTGGGCAAGTCCACCCTACTCAACGCCTTGGTGGGCGAAGAACGTGCCATTGTCAGCGACATACAAGGCACCACCCGCGACGCCATCGAAGACACCATCCAACTCGGCGGCGTCACCTTCCGCTTCATCGACACCGCCGGCATCCGTCACACCGACGACCAGATAGAGCTGATGGGCATCGACCGCTCCATTGCTGCCGCCCAGCGTGCCCAGATCATCCTGATGATGACCGAGCCAGGAGTACCCTACCCCGACATCCCTATTCGCGACAACCAGACCATCATCCGCATCGAGAACAAGACCGAAGCCTTCCAGGCCAAGTTCGGCGTAGGCCTTGACAACCTAAAGCAACGCCTTGTCGATGCTGCTCCCAAGACCTCCGACTCCGATGTCATCATCACCAACGCCCGCCACTACGAAGCCCTGACCCGAGCTCACAGCCATCTGCAGCGCGTCATAGAAGGATTAGCCGCCAGCGATTCTTCAAAGGCGGATAGGCGCGCCAGCGATTCTTCACTCTTCACTCTTCACTCTTCACTTCCACTCGACCTCCTCGCCGAAGATCTCCGCCTCACCCTCGACACCCTCGCCGAAATCACCGGCGGTCAAATCACCCCACAAGAAACCCTCAATAACATCTTCAAGCATTTCTGCGTGGGTAAATAAGTTGTAACACGTTAATTATTAGATAGTTACAGCTCTTTGTTAGAGTATTTTAACAAATATAATAACTGCCTAATTATCAGCTGTTTGCAAAAATCTGCAAATAAAAATCATCACATTCTACGGTAGAAAGTACGAAAAACAGGGGTAAAATCTGCAAATATCCGATACTCATTTTGAGGGCTGTTGTCACTTGATATTTGCAGATTTTTATAGATGTTTGCATTGCGCCATTTTCATTATTTCATTTCTTTACATATTGCAAATAGAATAGAGAAAGTATAGTTCCAGTACGGCTGAAACATACTCTAT
>CADBHI010000076.1 GCA_902794405.1 uncultured Prevotellaceae bacterium | reverse complement strand
CTTATTGTGGTTCCACGGTGTCGTCGGTCATCCGTCGGGCATTGCCATAGTTGCCGCCGTTGGCATCGTTGCCGAGAATCATGTCGACGATGACGCCGATGTCGGTGACCGTCACCTCGCCGTCGCCGTTGGCGTCGCCGCCTATCTCATAGAAAGTGCCCTGGGGAAGCGAGAGGATGCGGTTCACGATGAGTGCGATATCCGTCACCGAGACCGTGCCGTCGCCGTTGGCGTCGCCCTCCTCGGCCTCGGGGGTGATGTAACGCTGGTCGTCGACCTCGAAGACGATGTTCCTGAAGTGGTAGGTGACCTGTTTCATGTTCTTAGCCAGCAGGAAGGCGATAGACTTCATGTCGTTGTTGGGGCTCATGGTGCTGGTGACGGTTGAAGTGAGGTCGAAGTGCTTCCACTGGGTGGTGAAGTCGAGGGAGCCTATGCCCCGCCAGTCAATATAATAGGTGGGCTCAGCGTGGGTCTGGGTGGTAACGCCTTGTACGTCATCGTCGGCCATGTAGTCGAAGGCGATGTGGAACTTGGTGCCGGCGTGGAGGGCCTGTGGCAGTCGTATGAAGAACTGCGTGTCCCACTCGTTCTCGTGTGTGGTGCCTGTGGTTATCTCGAGGCTGCGCATGCCGGCGGCGTCGGTTACTACCCTGGTGGGTTCAACGGTCATACGGTCTTTGCCCTGGTCACCTGCCGACCGGAAGTTGTACATGTAGCAGCCTTGCAGGTCGCCATTCTTGACGAGGTTGTTCATGTCCCACTGCTTGTGGTCGATGTCGATTTCGTAGACGATGTTGTCGAAGTAGTAGACGGGGTCGGCATCGGTCTTGGCAAGCAGGAAGGCAATGGTCTGCATGGGTGTGCCGTCGGGACTCTGGTCGGCGGTAATGGTTCCCTCTTTCTCGAAGTGCTGCCACTGTGTGGTGAACTGGGGATTGGTATAGCCAAAGGCGTCCCAGTAGAGATACTGTCCAGGTTCCTGTTGGGTTTCTGTTCCAACGTAAGGAACGAGTTCGCTGGCCCTATAGTCGAACGAGAAGCGGTACTTCGTGCCTTCGGGCAGGGTCTGCGGCAGACGGAGGAAGAACATTGAGTTCCAGCTGTGGCTGGGGTCGTGGTGTGACTGCACCTTGATACAGCGCGAACCGTTGACACCCTCACCGTCGACGATGGTGGCTGGCCCGATGGCCGATAATATAGTCCAGCCATCCTCGTCGACGAACTGCTCAACGGCATAGAAGCAGCTCTTGTCATTGCCTTCGAGCGATCCGTTCTTGACGATGTCGGTCATTTCTACCTCTGGTTCAGTGTTCTCGCCATCGGTGGGGCAAGCAACTTCGATGTTGTCGAAGTAGAAGTGTGTAGAGTTGGGCTGCAAGGACAGGTTGAAGGCTATTGTGCGGAAATCACGGTTGTAGCTACCGTAGTTGCTGCCGTCGCAGGCTGCTGGTACAACAACATCTTCACTGAACCGTTGCCAGTAGGTGCGGGGGAAGATATTGCCAATGCACTGGTAATGGATGTACTCGCTGGGCTCGTTATGGCTCTGTGTGTCGACACCGTAGTTGTCGGTGCCAGTGTCGATGTCGGCTTTGTAGTAGAACGACACGTGGAACTTGGTGCCGGCGGGCAGCGTCTTGGGCAGACGGATGAAGAACTGGGTGTCCCAGCGGTTACCGGGGTTGTTGACAGTGGTTACCTCGATAGCGCGCGAATAGTCTATGCCTTTACCCTCGACGATGGTGGCGGGCACGATGCCGTACTGGTCGTTGCCGTCCTCACCCCTTGTAAAGAAGCAGCTTACGTCGGTGCCTTCGAGGTTGCTGTTTTTAATGACGTTGGCCAACTCCACCTCTTCCTCGACTATTTCCTCAACCTCGATGTTGTCGAAGTAGAAGTCGTTGGACTCCTGTCCCTGGGGCGACAGCATAAAGGTGATAACCTGCATCTGGTCGTCGGGGCTGGTGATGATTTCCGATTCATAGTGCTTCCACTCGGTTGTGAAGTTCACGAGGCCTAAAGCATTGTAGGAGAGACAAGGAAATTGCATGGTGGGTGAGGCGTCGTCGACTCGATTAAGCGTGGTTCTCACGGTTGTCTCCCGTTTGGCCTTGCAGTCGAACGAGACACGGAACTTGGTGTCTGCGGGTAGAGGCTTGCACAGACGGATGAAGAACTGGGTATCCCACTCGTTGGTGGGGGTGTCGACGGACGTGACCTTGATGCCATCCGAATAGTTGACACCTTCTTGATAACAAGTGGTGGCAGGAACAATTGCACTCGGACTGGGTGCCGTAGGCTCTCCTGTGGTCCAGAAGCAGCTCACGTCGTCGCCCTCGAGGTCGCCATTGGTAACGAGGTTGGCCTCCACGGTGAAGTATTCGCCCCAGAAGTCATGCTCTTTGTAGCGGTCAAAGTAGAGGTAGGGTACCAGAAGCTTCACTTTCTCGCCCTCGGGTGCATTAGCCATTGTGGGGTTATTCAACGGCTTGGTCACATCTGGATTCAAACTCAAAAGTTCATAGTTGTTGAGAACCACCTTCTTTAATTGGCTGCAATACGCGAAGGCAGCATCGGCTATGTTTGTCACGCTGGCCGGGATATTCACCGTCTCTATCGGGCAGTTGACGAATGCCCAAGCACCAATCTCGGTTACAGTGTTTGGAATGCTGACTGACTTCAGGTTGGAACAATCTATAAAAGCGGAAGCATCAATAGTGGTGATTCCCTTCGCGATAGTGACGCTCGCCACGCTGGGGCAATTATAGAAATATAGTGCGGGAACAAAAGTACAGATTCCTATAGCAACATCCAAGTCGAACGAGCCACAGTTGGCAAACGCAGAAGAATCAAAATACCCAAGGGAGGTTGTGGCATACACCTTCTTGAGATTGGTACACCCGTTGAAGGCGTTGGCGCCGATATTCCATATGCTCGACGGCATACTAATGGTTTCCACGGTGGTACAGTTCATGAAAGCCTCATCGGCAATGGAAGTCACGGCACATACAATTCCATTGCTTAATGAGATAGCACTTGGGAAGTATATGGACTTCGGCGCTGTGAACCCTTCAGCCATACCTATACATTTGGCGGAGGAATTGCCAGAAGGAGCCCCGGTGGGGTCGGGTACCGCATCTGGATCAAGCGTAATCTCATAGCGGAGACCCGTTGCGTCTACATAGTATTCGTCGTGGATATTTGAGCCGAACAATTTCCAATACTCATCATCCATGTAGTTCTGCTTGGAGCCTGTCGGCACATAGAGTTTTGCTGAGAAATCAGGGAATGGGTAAGCCGCTTGAGGGTCAACAACAGGGGGAGTTTCTCTGTTGATGGTGATCTCTTGGATGGTCGTGAGGCCTCCGAAAGCACTGCTGCCGATCGATTCCAAGGTAGAGGGCAGTACGATGCTGGCGGGTCCTGATATCAGAATTTGATGCGGACTGAGGGCATTGGGGGCGTCCTCCTTCTCAAACGCGCTGGCCCTAATAGCATAGATTCCTTCTTCAAAAACAATCTTCTTGAACAATGTTGCGCCCTGGCCCAACGTTGAACGAACGGCAGTGTAATTACCCGTTGGTACAATATTCAGCTCAGCGTTGCGTGCGGAATTATGGTCAAAGGCACCTTCCTCGATAATGGTACTCGCAGGCAGTGTCACGCTTTCCAGATTGGAGCACTTGGAGAAAGCATTGGAGGCGATGGTAAATTCGCCCTTTGAAGCGATGGTTACACTCTTCAGATAGCTGACGCTGGAGAAGGCGCCCGACTTAATGCCTACCACATGTACCCGAATGGTCGTTTGCCCTGTATGAGTAGACTGCAGAATGTTGGGAATCGTAATAGATGTCTTTCTGATGAGAGTGGGCTTCCCGATGGTTGAGGTGGGAGTGGTAAGTCCCACTACGGTAGCCACTATCTCTGTTCTACTTCTCAAGGTAAGTTCATACACCACGCCCTGATTGTCGGTATAGGTCTGTGTCTCACCTGACGCAGTCTGCGCCACCACGTCTATTGACATGACTAATGCCAATAGCGTCATACATATCCATTTCACGGTCTTCATATAGTTGATTTATTTAATAATGTATATTCGCCTGCAAAGATAGGGAAAATAATCGATACTTCCAAAAAAAGTCGAAAAAAGCAGTACTCTTACTGTTGTCGCATCACGAGTTGAATAACTCATGGAGGACGCTGAGGGAGCTTAATTCAGGAAAGGCGGGCAGGTGAATGCGGTAATAGCTGAGCACAATGTCGAGCAGACGGGAGCGGTCTTGCCGCGACATGCGATAGAGATGCATCGTGGCATAATCCATACGCATCATCAGTTGCACTTTGGCAGCCTCGTCGGGCTGAAGAATCTCACGGTGTACAGGCGGTTCCATGCAGAAGTTTGAAGCACGAAGGTCAAAAAAACACCCGGGAGTGTATCCTTCCAAATTCGGATAGAAGCCTAAGAAACGTGCCATACGCATCACAAATACCAGATGGAAGTTGGCTATCTGCCCGTCACTACTGCCTAACCACAGCAAACTGTTCACGACATAGTCGAACAGCGGCTCATTCTTCTGCTCACCCTTAAGTGCATGATACAAGAATTCTGCCAAGAACAGCGTTATACTAAGTTTTGCTGGGTCTGTCTGTAGCGATGGTTGCGGAATAAGGATAGCGGCACTGGCCAACTTCTGCAGCTTCAACTTAGGGCGCACATCGGTCTCCACGTTTAACAAGGTCAATGGCTGGAAGAATTGTTTCTTCACCTTCCCCTTTGTCGTCTTAGGCAATTGGACGATAAACGACAGCCGTCCGTACACTTTTGTGTACATATCAACAATCATTCGCGTCTCACCATATTTAAATGAATGGAGCACAATAGCAGGTGTTTTTGTCAACATGGCTGCGAAATTACACAAAAAAACGCAAACGGAAGCATTTTTACGTAAGAAAATTTGGTTATTTGGAAAAATAGCAGTACCTTTGCACCCGCTTTTTTGACAAAGCGGTCCCTTCGTCTATCGGTTAGGACGAGAGATTTTCATTCTCTAAAGAGGAGTTCGACTCTCCTAGGGACTACAATCGTTAAATCTGTCATCTGCACAGCCAAGTGCTACCGTCAGGGATAAGGTGGCGGAGGGCTCAGTAGAGTCAGCCCGGGCAGCCGAAAGACGCAAGACCCTCAGGCTTTAACATTAAACGCTAAACATTAAACAATTAAACAAACAAATGGCAAACCACAAGTCATCGGTGAAGAGAATTCGCCAGGAGAAGACAAGACAGCTCCACAACAAGTATTATGCAAAGACCATGCGTAACGCAGTTCGCAAGCTGCGCGCAATGACCAACAAGGAAGAGGCAGTGGCCCTGTATCCGAAAGTTCAGAAGATGCTTGACAAGCTGGCCAAGACCAACATCATCCACAAGAACAAGGCTGCAAACCTCAAGTCAAGCCTTTGCAAGCACATCAACAAGCTGGGATAAACTATCTTTCCCGAGCATAACATACGGTTGTCACCTTTTGGAGGCAACCGTATTTTTTTGTGTTTTTTAGCAGATAAACTTCGTTTATCAGACTTTTTTTTTATACCTTTGCAAAAAATTTTGCGGATACGGTCTACACCTCAGCAAAAAGCAAGCTTTCTGCCTTCGGTTTGCACCGTTATTGCATCCAAGAAAAAACATAGAAAATGTCAGAAGAACTCATACAAGAACAGGAGAACTACTCCGCAAGTAACATTCAGGTACTTGAAGGCTTAGAAGCCGTACGTAAACGTCCCGCCATGTATATTGGCGATATTAGTGAAAAAGGTTTGCATCACCTTGTCAACGAAACCGTCGATAACTCCATCGACGAGGCGATGGCCGGCTATTGCACACACATCGAAGTAACCATCAACGAAGACAACTCCATTACCGTTCTGGACAATGGTCGTGGTATTCCCGTCGACGAGCACGAGAAGATGCACAAGTCGGCCCTCGAGGTCGTTATGACGGTACTCCATGCCGGCGGTAAGTTTGACAAAGGCTCTTACAAGGTGTCGGGCGGTCTGCATGGTGTGGGTGTCAGCTGTGTAAATGCGCTGTCCACTCACATGATGTCACAGGTATACCGCAATGGTCACATCTATCAGCAGGAGTACGAGAAGGGTAAACCCCTGTACGATGTAAAGATTGTGGGCGACACAGATAAGACTGGTACCCGCCAGCAGTTCTGGCCTGATGGCACTATCTTTACCACTACTGAATACAAATACGACATCATTGCACGCCGTATGCGTGAGTTAGCCTACCTGAATGCCGGCATCACGATTACGCTCACCGACCTTCGTCCCAACGAGGAGGGCAACCTTCGCGAACCCGAGATATTCCACGCCAAGGACGGTCTGAAGGAGTTTGTGCGCTACGTGGACCGTCACCGCACGCATCTTGTTGACGACGTCATTTACCTGAAGACCGAGAAGCAGGGCATTCCCATAGAGGTTGCCGTGATGTATAACACCGACTACTCGGAGAATATCCATTCCTATGTCAACAATATCAATACGATTGAGGGCGGTACCCACCTTGCTGGATTCCGCGCTGCTCTCACCCGTACCTTAAAGAAATATGCCGACAACGACCCGCAGATCTCCAAGCAGATAGAAAAGGCAAAGATTGAGATTGCACCAGAGGATTTCCGCGAAGGTCTGACAGCTGTCATCAGCATCAAGGTGGCTGAGCCTCAGTTCGAAGGCCAGACGAAGACCAAGCTTGGCAACTCAGAGGTTGCTGGTGCCGTACAGCAAGCCGTAGGCGAGGCCTTAGCCAACTATTTGGAGGAGCACCCCAAAGAGGCCAAAATGATTTGCGACAAGGTGGTGCTTGCTGCTACAGCCCGCATCGCCGCCCGTAAAGCCCGTGAGAGTGTGCAGAGAAAGAACCCCATGACTGGTGGCGGACTGCCCGGCAAACTTGCCGACTGCTCTGAGAAAGACCCGAAAGTTTGCGAGATATTCCTTGTCGAGGGAGACTCCGCAGGTGGTTCTGCCAAGCAGGGCCGTGACCGTCACTTCCAGGCTATCCTTCCATTGCGCGGTAAGATTCTGAACGTTGAGAAGGTACAGTGGCACCGTGTGTTCGAAGCAGAGTCTGTCATGAACATCATCCAGAGTATTGGCGTCCGCTTCGGCGTTGACGGCGAGGGCGACCGCGAGGCCAATGTCGACAAGTTGCGTTACGACAAGATTATCATCATGACCGACGCCGATGTCGATGGCTCACACATCGACACGCTTATCATGACTCTCTTCTACCGCTTCATGCCGCAGGTTATCCAGGGTGGTCACCTCTACATTGCCACACCACCTCTTTATAAATGTACGTACAAGAAATTCTCTGAGTACTGCTACACAGAACAGCAGCGTCAGGCTTTCGTCGACAAGTATGTTGCTGGTGACGAGAACGCCACCGCCCTACACACCCAGCGCTACAAAGGTTTGGGTGAAATGAATCCCGAGCAACTCTGGGAGACCACCATGAATCCGGAGAACCGTTTGCTGAAACAGGTCACTATCGAGAATGCCGCCGAGGCCGATGAGATTTTCTCTATGCTGATGGGCGACGACGTTGAACCTCGCCGTCAGTTCATCGAGAAGAATGCCACATACGCCAACATCGACGCATAACAAATATCATTAAGACAATGAAGAGGCTATTGTTTATTGGCTTGTTAACGGCGCTTGTACTGAATGCCAGCGCACAAGTGAGTATTCCAAAGGAGGCTCCGCAGCTTGAGTTCGCATTGCAGCTGAAGGTTACGCTGGGCGAAGCCTTTGGCATCAACAATACACAGCATGGCCGCCGCACCGTGATTCCCATTACTGGCGGCACTTTTGAGGGTCCCCAGCTGAAGGGTACCATTATCAATGGTGGTGCCGACTATCAGTTGGCCAATGCTGACGGCCGTACAGAGCTCGAAGCCATCTACTGCATCAAGACCGACGATGGCGTCTACATTCACGTTCGCAACCGCGGTATCATTGCCAACAGCAAGGATGCAGAGGGCCGTCCCTCGTTCTATTTCCGAGCTGCACCCCAGTTCGAGGCTCCTGCCGACAGCAAATACGGTTGGCTGAACAATTCTCTCTTTGTCTGTGCACCAGAATTCTCGCAAGACTTCAAGGGTATTGTCCTTAACGTTTGGCGAGTAAAGTAAATATCAGGCAGGAGGAAATCAAGATGACATACACCGCCAGCGTCTGCAACACCGTAGGTTGCAGACCTTCGATGCTGGCGTATGGCAGACTGGTGGCAATCAGCTGAAGGATGGCGTTCAGCCCCTCCACCACCTTTACCAACAAGACAGCCGTCACTGGCAGCAGCAACGTAACCAGCGTAAGATATAGAATGAGTGTTGCCGCTGGTATCACCACCAAATTTGTCAGAATAAAATAAGTAGAGAATCGCCCGAAGTAGTAAGCGATCAACGGTGCCACACCTACTTGTGCCGCTACCGAAACAGTTGTTACTCCCCAAAGCCATCGAAGCATGGAGTGTTTCATTAAGTAGGCCTGCGACACCATTCCCTCCATCAGGGGCTTCACAAGCAGGATGGACACCATGGCAGCAAACGACAATTGGAAACCTACATCAAAGATGCTGACAGGATTGGCTAACAAAATACAGATGACGGCCAGCGACAACGAGTTCAGCGAAACGGGATTACGGTGAAAGATGGAAAGTAACGCACAGATGCTGATCATCACCGCTGCCCGAACCACGCTGACCGGCATTCCTACCAGCAATACAAATCCCCATATACTCAATACTATCAGCACTTGTGACACCATCCTAAAACGGCGTCCAGGCACCAGCATTGACAATAACACGTAGATGATTCCCAAGTGCAACCCGCTCAGGGCCAATACATGCGAGGCACCGCTAACGGCGTAAACCTCCTTCAGATCTTTCGTCATCGCAGTCTTATCGCCCAATGTCATAGCAGCCAACACAGCATATTCGGCATCGCTGGCCCCTAACAGCCGATAGCGTTCAAGCAAGGTATGACGATAGCAGAGAAAGTGAAGCTTTACACGCTGCCACAACGACAGCCCTTTCCACGAGTCGGATTTCCGCTTCCAATGGTTGGCCTTGACAAATGTTTGCCCAGAAAAGCCGTGTACCTCCAGATATCGCCTGTAATTGAAATTCCCGTGCTGCCAGTTTCTGTTTGGTTCAATGTGTGACGTAAGCTGCAGACGATTACCCACCTGTAACTGACGGCTACGTCCATCCTTAGACACATAACACTTCAGCTTGTGGCCACTACCTACGATGACCGCATCCATCCCCATAGTACGGGCTTTCTCTGCCACTTCTGAGACCACCACTACCTCGTAGCACACCTCCCCCTGGGGCCACACCACCTCCTTAGGCGAATATCCCAGCAGGAAATAGCCGCCGAAGATACCCGCTACCAGCACCAACGCAGGCAGTAGCAACGGAGCCGACCGCAAAGCAAACTCTCGTCTCAGCATGTCGTCGGCCCACTGGGCTACTTGCCCAAAATCTGCTCGGCATGCTCCTTGGTCTTCACCTGCTTGCCTGCAAATATCTGTTCAATAACGCCCTCCTTATTTATAATAAAGGTGGTACGGATGGTGCCCATGGTCTTCTTGCCATACATCGACTTCTCACCCCACGCTCCCATTGTTTCCAAAAGCTCATGGTTAACATCGGCTATCAGCGGAAACGGCAATTCATACTTCTCCTTGAACTTTGCATGCGAAGAAGCAGAGTCCTTGCTGACACCCACCACCTCATAGCCTGCACCTTGCAACTCTGTATAGTGGTCACGAAGGCTGCATGCCTCAGCTGTGCAGCCGCTGGTGTTATCCTTCGGGTAGAAGTACAGCACTAACTTGCGACCACGATAATCACTCAGACGGATATCCCGTCCCTGTTCGTCCTTGCCCAATATTTCAGGCGCTTTGTCTCCAATATTCATCATAAATAAGGTATGTATGTTACGTCGATGGTGCAAAGATAATCAAAAAACTTCATTTACGCCACATGATAATCCCGAAAAAGTTTGTAAATAAGAAAATTGTTTTATAACTTTGCACCGATGATACTATTAGACATTCTTTTTATCATAGCTGGTGTGGCACTCGTCTTGTGGGGTGCCGACCGTCTGACGGAAGGTGCCTCGGCACTGGCACGTAGAATGAGTGTTCCCGAGATAGTGATTGGCCTGACCATTGTGGCAGCCGGCACATCAGCACCAGAGCTGTTCGTCAGCCTGATGTCAGCATTAAAGGGAACGCCCGATATGGCTGTGGGTAATGTGGTGGGATCCAACATCTTCAACGCACTCCTCATTGTGGGCTGTGCAGCTATGGTCGCCCCAATGGTCATTGCCAAGTCAACAGTAAAGAAAGACATGCCCTTTGCCGTACTGGCTGCCGTCTTGTTGCTTGTGGTGTGCATGGACAGCTTTCAGTCAATACATCTCAGCGGTAATGTGATCAGCCGTTTTGACGGATTCCTGCTGCTTGCCTGCTTTGCCATATTCATGACTTACACCTTTAGCGTGGTCAAGAAAGGAGGTGCAGCCGAGACAGCAACCTCCACAGCGCCAATGAGCATCTGGAAAGGCATATTATGGGTACTGGTAGGGTTAGGATGTCTCATTTTCGGCAGCAACCTGTTTGTCGATTCAGCCTCGTCAGTGGCCCGTCAACTGGCTATCAGTGAGGGAGTCATAGGCCTGACGATTGTTGCGGGAGGCACTTCACTCCCAGAGCTGGCAACCAGCGTAGTCGCTGCCCGAAAAGGACAGTCTGCCATCGCTATAGGCAACGTTATCGGCTCCAACGTCTTCAACGTCCTGCTCATCTTAGGTCTTACGGCAGTCATCAGCCCTATGCAGATTCAGGGCATAACTATGGTAGACTTTTCAGTCATGATGCTCAGCGTACTTGCCGTTTGGGGCTTTTCCTACACCAAATACACCGTTGCTCGCTGGGAAGGAGCCCTCCTCACCCTGACATTTGTAGCCTACATGGCTTGGTTGTGGCAGTCAATCAGTTAACAAAAACACCAAACATTTGAAAAAAAGGAAAGGAAAATGAATATTCTGATTACTGGAGCCAGCGGTTTCATTGGCTCGTTCATCGTCGAGGAAGCTCTTAAGAGGGGCTTCGAGACGTGGGCTGCCATGCGCAGGAGCAGCTCTAAGGCATATCTGCAGGACAAGCGCATCAACTTTATCGAGTTGAACCTATCGTCGAAGGAGCAGCTGGTAGAACAGTTGCGCGGCCAGAGTTTCGACTACGTGGTGCATGCCGCTGGTGTGACGAAGTGTCTGAACAAAGCAGACTTCCGTCGAATCAATACGGAGGGTACCAAGAACCTTGTGATGGCACTGCTGGAACTGCAGATGCCCTTGAAGCGCTTTGTCTACCTGAGCTCACTCAGCGTCTTTGGCGCTATCCGCGAACAGCAGCCCTACGAGGAAATCCGCGAGACGGACACCCCGCAGCCCAATACAGAATATGGACGCAGCAAGCTGGAGGCAGAAAGGTGGCTTGACTCTCTATCTCCTAACTTAGGGAGCTTAGACTACGTCATCCTGCGGCCTACGGGCGTCTATGGCCCTCGTGAGAAAGACTATTTCCTGATGGCACAGAGCATCAAGCAGCACTCTGACTTCGCTGTGGGCTACAAGCGACAGGACATTACCTTCGTCTATGTCAGCGATGTGGTACAGGCCGTGTTCTTAGCTTTGGAGAAAGGACAGAAGGGCCGTAAGTACTTCCTTAGCGACGGACAGGTGTACCAAAGCACTACGTTCAGCGACCTGATTCACGAAGAGTTAGGCCGTCCTTGGTGGATTCGCATCACGGCTCCCGTCTGGGTGCTTCGCATCGTCACTTTCGTTGGCGAATACGTTGGCCGTTTCACGGGCAAGGTGACGGCACTGAACAACGACAAGTATCACATACTTAAACAGCGCAACTGGCGCTGCGATATTGAGCCGGCCATCCGCGAACTGGGTTATCATCCAGAGGTAGACCTCAAAGAGGGTGTGCGTCGCAGTATAAGCTGGTATAAGGAAAACGGATGGCTGTGAAGAGTGCGCTCGGCCGAAGGACGCTTGCTACCGGAGGGACGCAAGAAGAGTGAAAAGTGAAGAGTGAAGAATTAAGAGTGAAAACCTTTAAATATCTGTTCGAAATTGAGAAAAAGCCGCGCAAGGGGCTGATAGCAGCAGAGTGGGTCATGATGGGCTACCTGTTGCTAACCTTGCTGTTCATGTTGTTCACATGGACAAAGCTGCCCGATCCAGAGCCGATGCTTTGGGGGCGTTTTCGTGTTGTTGTCACCACAATAGCCCTATGGGGCGTCTACCGGATGGTGCCCTGCCGCCTTACGATGTTCTGTCGCGTGGCGCTATTGCTGGCTTTGCTGTCGTGGTGGTATCCTGATACCTTCGACCTGAATCGCATCCTTCCCAACCTCGACCATCGCTTTGCTACCCTCGAACAGCGATTATTCGACTGTCAGCCAGCCCTACTCTTTGCCCAGCGGTGGACCAATGCCGTTTTCAGCGAGCTGATGTATCTGGGCTACTCGTCCTATTTCTATCTCATCGCCACCATAACGCTCTACTACTTCTTCAAACGTTACGATGAGTTCCAGCGTATGGCATTTATTGTCCTGGGCTCCTTCTTCGTTTATTATGTCATATTTGTAGCCCTACCCGTCACAGGACCTCAGTATTACTATCTCGCTGCAGGGCTTGACAATATTAGTCAGGGGGTATTCCCACAAATCGGCGACTACTTCCTTACCCATGACGAAATGATGGAGATGCCTGGTTGGAAGGACGGTTTCTTCTACCATTTCATGGAACATGCCCACGCTGCCGGCGAACGCCCGACTGCCGCTTTCCCCAGCAGTCATGTCGGCGTGACGCTTATCCTGCTATTGTTGGCCTGGCACACTCGCAGCTGGCGGCTAACGCTGTTTGTACTGTTCTTCTTCCTACTTATGTGTATGGCCACCGTATACATCCGTGCCCATTATGTTATCGATGTCGTTGCAGGCATCATTTCAGCTGTAATCATATACCCCATCTTATTCTATTTTAGGCGAATTTAAGGGTAAAAGTATATTTTTCCTTTAGAAAATTTGGTCGTGTCAAAATTATTACCTACCTTTGCGGCAGATAACAAGACATAATAAGTCCGAGGATTCCGACATCAACGTACGCGTCGGAATTCTTTCTTTTTTGTCTGCCTAAAATAATAACTGAAAATTGAATTCGAGTTTTACTCGCTTTCCTAAGGAAGAAATAATTAAATAAGATAATAAATATGGCATACATGTCACAAGAAGGCTACGACAAGTTGATAGCCGAACTAAAGCATTTGGAGAGCGTTGAGCGTCCCAAGGCATCGGCCGCCATCGCGGAAGCTCGCGATAAGGGCGACCTGAGTGAGAACAGTGAGTACGACGCCGCCAAAGAGGCTCAGGGCCATCTGGAGGCGAAGATTAACCAGTTGAAGCTGGCTATATCCGAGGCAAAGATTGTGGACACCTCGCGGCTGTCTACCAACGCCGTCCAGATTTTGTCGAAGGTGGAGATGACCAACCTGGCCAACAAAGCCAAGATGTCGTATACCATTGTCAGCGAG
This sequence comes from uncultured Prevotellaceae bacterium, assembly GCA_902794405.1. Classification (GTDB taxonomy): domain Bacteria; phylum Bacteroidota; class Bacteroidia; order Bacteroidales; family Bacteroidaceae; genus Prevotella. Next base: position 10,168 of record CADBHI010000076.1, on the reverse strand, counting down.
AGCGAGGCCAACCTGCGTGAGGGTAAGATCAGCATCACGACTCCCATTGCCCAGGGACTATTGAACCACAAGGTGGGCGACGAGGTGGAAATCAAGATTCCACGCGGCACCATCAAGTTGCGTATCGACAACATCACCGTCGGCTGATAAATAGTAAATTGTAAATAGTAAAATTGTAAATTAAAAGATGGATATTTTCAGTAGAATTGCTGCTGGTGAGATTCCCAGCTACAAGTGCGCTGAGAACGACGAGTTCTACGCATTCCTCGACATTAATCCGCTGGTGAAGGGTCACACCCTCGTGATTCCCCGCCGCGAAGTAGACTACATCTTCGACATGGACGACGACGAGATTGGCCGCTATCAGCAGTTTGCCAAGAGCGTAGCCGTTGCCCTGAAGAAAGCATTCCCCTGCAAGAAGGTGGCGCAGGTGGTACTCGGCCTTGAAGTGCCCCACGCACATATCCACCTCATCCCCATGCAAAGCGAAGCCGACGTCGACTTCCGTCGCGACAAGCTGAAGCTCACTGAGGAGGAATTCAAGGAAATAGCTGCAAAGATTTATGCAGAATTCAAAAAGCAGTAGTCGCCGGGACTACTGCTTTTTGAATTATATGAACTCTTCGCCATATTTTAACCTGACTTCGTTCACATATTTTCGTATCAGGGCCGACGAGTCTCCCTTTTTACATATCAACAGCACGTCGCCTGCCTCTGCTACGATATAGCCTTCCAACCCGTTAATCACCGCCAAGTGGCCCTTGGGCATCTTGATGATGTTGTCGCGGCAGTCCTCGAGCAATACCTCCGAGGCCACCACCACATTGTCACCCTCGCTCTTACGCTGTCCCTCATAGATGGAGTGCCAGGTGCCAAGGTCAGCCCAACCGAAGCTACACTTCATGACATACACCTCCTGCGACTGTTCCAGCACACCGTTGTCCATCGAAAGATTGGGGAACTTCGAGAAGTTCTCTCTCACGAAGTCGCGCTCTTCTTCTATGGACACCATCTGCCCCTCCTTGTCAATCATACGGAACACCACGGGCAGGATCCTGCGAAGACTGGCAACCAAGTGGCGGACGTTCGACAGGAAAATGCCCGTATTCCACAGGAACTCACCACTCTCTACAAACATACGGGCAAAGTCACGCTCAGGTTTCTCGGTAAACGACTGCACTTTGAACAGTCCATCGGGTCCGGCACTATCGCCCATCTGAATATAACCATATCCAGGCTCTGGACGAGTTGGCTTCACACCCATTGCTATCAGACAGTTGTGCTGGTCAACAAAGTCCAGGCAATCAACAACGTTACGTTCGAAAGCGTCGTCGCCAAACACAGCTTGGTCTGAGGGAATAATGATAATCTGCGCATCAGCGCAGACGTGTGAAATACGGTATGCTGCCCAAGCGACGCTTGGAGCCGTATTACGGGCCACAGGCTCAGCCAGAATATTATCAACAGGCAGCTCAGGCAACTGTTCCTCCACCCAATGGGCGTATTCTATCTGCGTGCTTATGTAAATATTCTTCTTAGGGATGATGCGCACCATGCGGTCGTAGGCCTGTTGCAACAACGTTCGTCCCGTTCCAAAGAAATCGATGAACTGCTTAGGTTTCTCTTCCCTACTGCAAGGCCACAGACGGCGTCCTTTTCCTCCAGCCAGGATGACACAGAAATGTTTTTCTGATATACTCATTATAAAAGATTTGAAAGTTAGCTTGTTTCGGGTACGAAGGTACACAATAAAAACGAGAAATGCAAGTATTTTTAAGATTTTTAGCGGAAAGTTTTTGCACCGCTTTTCGAGCCCAGATGGCGGAATCGGTAGACGCGCTGGTCTCAAACACCAGTGGGGCAACCCGTGCCGGTTCGACCCCGGCTCTGGGTACTAAGGTTTCAGAAGCAAACCCTTGTGAGTAATTAAACTTGCAAGGGATTTTTTATAAAAACCAATACGTTGTTATGAGCAGAATCCTAAAACTAATGATCCTACTATCATCTTTGATAGCCGTTCCCTCTGTTGCACAACCGCTTTACGTGGGTACCTATAATATAAGGTATCAGAACAACGACGACAGTCGCAACGGTAACGGATGGACAAAGCGTTGCCCTGTGGTGTGCGACCAGTTGAACTTCGAGCATCCCGACATCTTTGGTACACAAGAAGTGTTAGAGTCCCAGCTGCACGACATGCTACAGCGACTCGACGACTACGACTACATCGGCGTGGGGCGCGACGATGGCAAGACTAAAGGCGAGTATGCTGCCATCTTCTATGATAAGCAAAGGCTACGCCTTGTGGAAAACGGTCATTTTTGGCTTTCGGAGACGCCCGACAAGCCCAGCTTAGGGTGGGATGCTGCCTGTATCCGCATCTGTACTTGGGGAAAGTTCGAGGTTGTTCAGGACAATGGAACCGCCCTGCACACTGACAGCACGAAGGGGCTACAGTTCTACTTCTTCAACCTGCACATGGACCATGTGGGGGTGAAGGCTCGTCGCGAGGCCGCCAAGCTGGTGGTAGAACGCATCGGCCAGATGGCTGGCGACAAACTGCCCGTGGTGCTGACGGGCGACTTCAATGTCGACCAGAACGATGAGATCTATGGTATCTTCACCCAGTCAGGACTCGTCGACAGCTACACGGCCGCCCGTCTGCGCTTTGCCGAGAACGGCACGTTCAACGCCTACCATCAGGAGCGAAAGACCAGCAGTCGCATCGACCATGTGTTTGTGTCGCCGCAGTTCAGTGTCGACCGCTACGGCGTGCTGACCAACACCTACTGGGCTGACAGCCAGCGCCTGCCCTCCGACCACTATCCCGTCTTCGTGCGACTTAAAGTCCCCCTTAATAGCGGTAGCAAATATTTCACTCTTAACTCTTCTTGCATCCCTCCGGTAGCAAGCGCCCTTCGGCCGAGCGCACTCTTCACTCCTCAGGTCAATCCTTTCATTGGTACTGGTGGCCACGGCCACGTGTTCCTTGGTGCCAACGTACCCTTCGGCTTTGTTCAGCTTGGCCCTACAAACCGTAAGGACGGCTGGGACTGGTGCTCGGGCTATCACTACAGCGACTCCGTAATCATCGGCTTCAGCCATCTGCACCTGAGTGGTACGGGGTGTGCCGACCTGGGCGACATTGCTTTCCTGCCTGTGCTCGATGCCAATCAGCAGCGTGTGGCTTTCTCACATCAGGCTGAATACGTCCGTCCCGGCTATTACTCCGTGATGCTTAGCAATGGCATCCGCGTCGAGCTAACCGCTACCGAGCGTACAGGACTGCATCGCTATACCCTTCCCACCTCTGCTTCCGAGGGCTATCTTCGATTCGACCTGCAGCAGGGCATCGGCTGGGATGAACCGCTCGATTGTGAAATCCGTCAGGAGAGCCCTACTGTCATTTCCGGTTATCGTCACTCCAAGGGTTGGGCCAACCATCAGCAGGTGTACTACGTGGCAGAGTTCTCGCGACCAGTTGAGGTATATAAAGAGGAGAAAAACATCAAGGTGCTTCGTTTTACAGGTAGCGATCAGCCACTGTTGGTACGCGTGGGCCTGTCGGCTGTCAGCATCGAAGGGGCCAAGGCTAACCTGAAGGCAGAGCAGCCGGGCTGGGACTTCCGAAACACAGTGGCCCAGGCCGACCGAAAGTGGGAAGAGCAGTTACAGAAGATTCAGGTATCAGGCGGCAATCCTGACGAGCGAACAATCTTCTATACCGCCATGTATCACACCATGACAGCCCCCTCGGTGTTCTGCGACGTCGACGGACAATACCGTGGTTCCGACGGCAAGGTGCATCAAAGCGACTATGTGAACTACACCACTTTCTCGCTGTGGGACACCTACCGTGCTGCCCACCCTTTGATGACGCTTATCCACCAAGACCGTCAGGAAGATATAGCCCAGACCATGCTCAACATCTGGCGCGAACAGGGCAAGCTGCCCGTATGGCACCTGATGGGTTGCGAGACCAACTGCATGGTGGGCAACCCCGCCATCCCCGTATTGGCCGACCTGGTGCTGAAAGGACTGACGACCAAACGCGAAGAGGCTCTCGCGGCGATGAAGGCCTCAGCCATGCTCGACGAGCGCGGACTGAAGTTGCTGAAAGAGTATGGCTACATTCCGTGCGACCTCTTCAGCGACAACGAAACGGTAGGCCGCGGCTTGGAGTATGCGTTGGCTGACTGGTGTGTAGCGCGTTTGGCAGAGCAAATGAAGAACAAAGCTGACCAGAAATACTTTGACCAGCGTGCACAGAGCTACCGCAAGTACTTCGACCCCAAGACTGGCTTTATGCGAGGCCTCGACAGCAAGGGTCGCTTCTCGTTCTCAGATGCCTCGAATCCTTTCAATCCCTTCCACTCAGCCCCCAAGAACCGCGACTATACCGAGGGCAACGCCTGGCAATACACATGGCTCGTGCCCCACGATGTCCACGGGCTGGTGTCGCTCTTTGGCAATAAACAGCGCTTCGTCTCGAAGCTCGACTCGCTTTTCATCGTCGATGGCGATTTGGGCGAAGAGGCTCCCCCCGACATCTCAGGCCTTATCGGACAGTATGCCCACGGCAACGAACCCAGCCACCACGTGCTCTACCTCTATAACTATGTGGGCCAGCCCTGGAAGGGTGCTCAACTCATCCGCCGCACGCAGCGCGAACTCTACCACAACGCTCCAGACGGTCTGAGCGGCAATGAGGACGTTGGTCAGATGTCGGCCTGGTACATCCTCTCGGCGATGGGCATCTACCAAGTGGAGCCTGCTGGTGGCAAATACGTCTTCGGCACCCCGTTGTTCCCCGAAGTGACGATGAACGTCGGCCACGGCAAGACCTTTACCATCCGTGCCAACGATGTCAGCGACCAGAACATCTACATCCAAAACGCCCGTCTGAACGGCAAGCCCTACGCGCGTTCCTATATTATGCACGACGACATCGTTCGCGGCGGCACCCTTGAATTCCAAATGGGCCCACAGCCCTCCAACTTCGGGACACAAACCGGTTCGTTGCCCTAAAATCAGAGGATATGAAGACCAGAATTATATGCTTTTTATGGGCTGTGTTCGTAGTACTGACGACTACGGCACAAGAGTCCAAACGACCAAAGGTGGAGAACAGGCTGTTTCGTTCGGAAGTCATCGATAAGAAGATTGAGGAGGTGAAGCAGTTGCTCAGCGGCAACCCGCGGTTGGCGTGGATGTTCGAGAACTGTTTTCCAAACACGTTGGAGACCACCGTTCACTATCGGGTGCTGGACGGCGAAGACGACACCTTTGTCTATACAGGCGACATCCATGCCATGTGGCTGCGCGACTCTGGGGCACAGGTATGGCCCTACGTGCAGTTTGCCAACGAAGACCCAGCGCTGAAGAAGATGCTGCGCGGCGTCATCCTGCGGCAGTGGAAGTGTATCAACATCGACCCCTACGCCAATGCCTTCAATGACGGCCCGACGGGCGGTGAGTGGCAGACGGACAAAACCGACATGAAACCCGAGCTACACGAACGGAAATACGAAATCGACTCCGAGTGCTATCCCATCCGTCTGGCCTACGAGTACTGGCGGGTAACTGGCGACGACACCATTTTCGGCTCACAGTGGTTGCAGGCCATTGAAAAGATTCTGCAGACCTTTCGTGAGCAACAGCGCAAGGAAGGCCGCGGACCCTATCGCTTCCTGCGCAATACTGATCGTGCCTTCGACACCGTTGGTTGGGATGGCTACGGTGCTCCTGTCCGTCCCGTAGGCCTTATCGTCTCCGTGTTCCGTCCCAGCGACGATGCTACCACCCTACCGTTCCTCATCCCTTCAAACTTCATGGCTGTCAACTCACTGCGCAAGGTGGCCGAGATTCTGACTAAGGTGAACCATCGTGCTGACCTGGCACATTCGTGTACGGCACTGGCCGACGAGGTAGAGCAGGCATTGAAAGAGTATGCTGTGGTGGAGCATCCGAAATATGGTAAGATCTACGCTTTCGAAGTTGACGGCTTTGGCAACCACCTGCTGATGGACGATGCCAACGTGCCGTCGCTCTTAGCGATGGGTTACTTAGGCGACGTGCCGATGGACGACCCCGTCTATCAGAACACACGCCGCTTCGTGTGGAGCGAGGACAACCCTTGGTTCTTCCGCGGCAAGGCTGGCGAGGGCATCGGCGGGCCACACATCGGTCACGACATGGTGTGGCCCATGAGCATCATGATGAAGTGCTTCACGGCTCAGAGCGACGACGAGATACGTCATTGCATGCGCTTGCTGCTCTCGACCGATGCTGGCACAGGCTTTATGCATGAGTCGTTCCACAAGGACAACCCAGAGCAGTTCACCCGTCCCTGGTTTGCCTGGCAGAACACCCTCTTTGGAGAACTGGTGCTGAAACTCATTGCCGACGGCAAGGCCGAACTGCTGAATAGTCTTTGAGAAATGAATTGCTACTGACTGCCAGAAATGGAAAAATAGGGGTGCTTTTTACTTTTTTTGTCGGAATTAGTCTATAATTGGAAAATTTTGTGTAAGTTTGCAGTCGAAAATGGACTACACGATTAATGTGAGAAACAGGCTGTTGAATCTTGATACCCCTATCGTGATGGGTATCTTGAATGTCACGCCGGATTCGTTTTATGCCAATAGCCGTATTTCGACAGAGGCTGAGGTGATAGAACGTTCTCGTCAAATACTGGCCGAAGGTGGTGTTATCATCGATGTAGGGGCATGTTCAACGCGTCCAGGAAGTACTCCTGCATCGGAAGAGGAGGAAACGTTAAGATTGCGTAGGGCATTGCGAATCCTACGACAGGAATTGCCCGAGGCTGTGGTTTCTGTTGACACGTTCCGGCCAGAGGTTGCCAGCATGGCTGTGAAGGAATTCGGTATTGACATCATCAACGACATCAGTGGTGGCTCAGAAGAAATGTTCCGCACGGTGAGCCGTCTTGGTGTTCCCTATATATTGACGTCGGTGAAGAGTAGCATGCGTGAGATGCTGCTGGATTTCTCTGAGAAGGTGCAGCAGTTGCGTGATTTAGGTCAGAAGGATATCATTCTCGACCCAGGCTATGGTTTTGGCAAGACGTTGGAGGAGAACTATGAGATACTGAAAGTTCAGGAGCATTTGCAGGTGATGGAGCTGCCATTATTGGTAGGTGTATCGCGGAAATCAATGATTTTCCGTATGCTTGAGACAACACCGGAGGAGTCGCTGAATGGCACAACGGTCCTGAATACGATAGCCCTGATGAAGGGGGCGAATATTCTGCGTGTACATGATGTAAAGGAGGCAGTAGAGTGCTGTAAACTTGTAGGATTATGTTTTTCGAGTTTGGCATAAAGGATTTTATCGACATTCTGCTGGTAGCGATGATGCTCTACTACATCTACCGGTTAATGCGTGATTCACGTTCGCTGAATGTGTTTATCGGCATACTGGTATTTGTGGTGGTCTGGATTTTCGTGTCGCTGGTGTTGGAGATGCGTCTGTTAGGCACCATCCTCGACAAACTTGTCAGCGTGGGTGTGATTGCACTCATTGTGCTGTTTCAGGAGGATATCCGCAAAGTGCTCTACAATCTGGGAGCTCATCAGCGCATGAGGCGTTTGTCACAGCTTTTTACGTCGAAGAAGTCGCGTGAGCGGAACAAGGACAGTTTGAAGCAGGATATCATGCCAGTGGTGATGGCCTGTATGAACATGAGCCGCAATAAGGTGGGTGCCTTGATTGTGATGGAGCGTACGATGCCGTTGGATGAGGTAGTGATGACAGGTGACCGCATAGACGCCAGCATCAATCAGCGACTGATCGAGAACATTTTCTTCAAGAACTCACCCCTGCACGACGGTGCGATGATTATTTCACAGCACAGAATCAAGGCAGCAGGTTGTATATTACCTGTAAGCCATGACTTAGGCATTCCTAAAGAACTGGGCTTACGTCACCGTTCAGCAATGGGTATCGCTCAGGAAAGCGATGCGCTGGCCATTGTAGTGAGTGAAGAGACGGGAGCCATCAGCATAGCATTCCACGGAGAATTCCTTCTGCGGTTGTCGGCAGAAGAGCTGGAAAGCAATCTTACAGAGAAATTAAGCTAACCCTCGACGCTGGAATCGTCGAGCGCGGGTTTTAGTCGATTACATGTTCGGCAATGCACTCCATTTCAACGAGCCATGCAGGTCGGCAGACCTTTGCGTGGGTGATAATGCGTGGCACTTGGGGATAGGCCGACTGCATGTATTCATCGATAACAGCGGCATCGGCCAAGTCGCGCAAGTAGATAATGAAGTATTTCACGTCGGCCATTGTTGCACCACCGTCGGCAAGCAGAGCACCAATGTTTTCCAAGAGCCGTTCAGCCTGACGGGTGACGTCGCCATGATTAATGACTTCACCATACTTATTGATGCTGGCAGTACCCGAAATAAAGTACTCATACTTATGAGGCAAGGTGATGCGTGTGCCACGCTCAAAGGCCACACCATACTCATGGGTGGGGTTCAGGTGGTCGAGTGCTTTGAGGAACAGCTTATCATCGGGCTGTACTTGAGGTGAAGTGAGGAAATCGATGGCCACACATACATTCTTTCCTACCGAACGTCCACCAATACCAGTACTGGCAATAAAATGTGTCTCGGTAGTCAGCCCATGCTGACGGAAAATATCGTTTCGTGCCTTTACGACGCCATCGTAGTTAGTATCGATATCACGCACATAGATCCACGTTCTGACACAATGGTCTTTTAAGTTAAGACCCTGTGCCTGCAGCAGAGCCAGATACTTGTCAAAGAGCATCACGGTCTGCATATAGGAGCCGAAGTTCATCACCTCGTCATCGGTAAGTCTGAGAGCGTGAAGGGTGAAAGCCTGCGGCTCATCGCTGGTTTTCATCAACACACCTATCTTGGCACCGCCGATAGGCGACTGCTGGATGATGGTTGAAGCAGCATGGCTGATGTATTCGGTCATCAGCGGCGAACGGCGCAGTTCTTCCTCTTGATTGGAAATGTCGCTGAGGAACACTTTGGTGTAGCAAAGTGTACGCTGCTGCTGCCGTTCTGAGTCCAGATAAGCTTTTGCCTGTTCGTAGATATCGTTGAGACGCTCTGCAAAGAGTCCGCGTCCTCTGTCTTTTATTATTTCGTAACGATCCATTATCTTAATATCTCAATTTCTCTTTCTCTCATTTACTCAACTTCCCAACGTATTTCACTGCCTCTCCATCGGAAGCCTTCAGCACACGGGCAAACTCCTGTGGCGTAACTTCGACACGGCCTTTCATAAACTCAGGAATATTGTAACTCTTAATAAACTGACGGTGATAGTCAGGGTCGGCCTGCGGCAGTTCAAAAGGCTTGCTGCCCTTTCCGTCGGCATCGATATGTGCTATGAAGGGACGGGTGAAACCACCATCGTCGCGACGACTGCTGAATACAACCCATCGTCCATTGGATGACCATGAGTGGTAACTCTCTGTATCGTGAGAGTTGATTTCCTCCATATTGCGAACGCTGCCATCCTGAAGATCCATCAAGTAGAGGTCGGCTTCACGATGCCAGATATGGAACACTCCATAATTACCGAGCGTGAACATCAAGTATCTTCCATCGGGAGAGATACGGGGCAATGTGGCACTCTTGTCAAGGCTGTCGGCACAGTATACCATCTCGCGTGGCCCGAAGGTATAGGTCTCAGGATCAAACGACTTGCGGTAGATATTGTACTTGATTTCCTTGGCACGCCGAATCACCTCTACACCATGGGTTACGGTATCACCGAACTCGAAGTGGGCACTACAGTAGTAGACGCTCTTGCCGTCGGGTGCCCAGAAGGGGAACACCTCGAACTCCGTAGAGTCATTCTCAATGTTGGTCACCTCGTTCTTCACAACATCGTAGGCTATCAGATCGCTGGAGGAATCAAACACCTCAATCTTGTTCAGGTTGCGCGTATGAAACGTCTGGCTGGTAAGATTGGTGGAGTAGACAATCAACGGCAGCCACGGATGCCACGTAGGATATACACCAGCCGAGAGGAGGGAGTCGTTCTTCATGTTGATTTTCCTAATCTTCCCATCATAGTTGATGACGGTTCCTCCATGTCCCTGTCGTGCATGGAACTGCATGCGCTGCGGGTTATACTGCTGATAGTTATGGCAATTGAC
>CADBHI010000075.1 GCA_902794405.1 uncultured Prevotellaceae bacterium | reverse complement strand
CTTTTTATTCAATTAGCAAAATTATATGCCAAAAAAAGGAGCGGTTGCATCGCGCAATCGCTCCCTCACCAATGTTAGTGTTATCAGTATTTGATGATTTATTATTCGTCAACTTCATTCTTGTTTTCCTCAACATTCTGATAGTCAACATACTTCGGAGTGGGATTTACTGCCCATGTTACAGCAGCATTTGCAACCCATGCAGCAAAACCAGAATAAACCTTCGTAATGTTAGCATACTCTTCACACCACTTAGTACCAACGGGGCTGTTGAACTTACCAGCTGGTTTACCCTGCTCGGCTGTAATCTCAACCCATACACCACGTTTTTGGACAGTAACAAGAATACCATTGGCACCACCTGCAGTATAATCGTGGTCCTCAAGAACAAACTCCTTGTATGCAGGGCCTGCGTTTACACCGGTATTCACCATATAACCTCCAAGTCCCTTATCTGCGCTGTGAATCTCAACACTATTTGCAGGCTCACTAGTATTGTCATTACGGGTACCACCAACTCTGATTGGCAATGTGCCACCTGCTGCCAACAGCTTAATGTAAGCCTTACCGTCCTTAATGGCCCAGTCGAACACTACATCGTTGAAGTCCCAGTCAGAATTAGAATCAACGGTCAAGTCCTCGGCCATGATACGACCTTCGTAGTTAATCGTTGTTCCTTTTACTTTTGCAGGGCTAATACGAACAATCCAATCGGTATAGTTGTCATCGCCGTCACAATGTTTGTCACCATACATGTAACCTTTAATATTGATATTCTGAATATCTTTACCATTTACTTGGCCAATAGCAGCCTTAACTTGATCCTCATTCAAAAAACCATCTAAAGAGAAATTCCATCCACCTTGATAATTGTTGCCATTCCATGCCTCATAAGTACCCATTGTTTTTTCTGCTGCATACTCATCCGCATCGTAACCTCTTTCGAAGTCGAAGCACACATAATAGAAGCCTTTCAGTGAAGCATCAATCTTTTCACCAGGAACAATGATATATTTCTCGCTCAAATAGCTGCTTTGGCTATTGGTATAACGGAAACTTAAAGTGCCACTTTCCACCATCAGTGTTCTGCCGCCTTCACCATTTTCTTTCCAGTCATTGTTATCTGCATGGTTAAAATTGTTGCAGTGGGTCCATGTGCCAGCTTTTTCCAAAATCTCCAGCTTATCCATTTGCGCACCGCCAACAATAGAGGTTGTAGCCCCATTCTGGTTAGGATAAGATATGCTGACGGGTGCCTTAACTCCCTTGGCATTTGCATCTTGGTTACCATTCCAAATTTGAGATACCCAATACTTTTCGAAAGAAATCTGATCAACGGTCTCTACGTTGTTTTTATTATTAACATAATTGAAAACCAAGTTCTTTTCTGCAGTAGTAACCGGAACATCGTATTCAAGGTTGTAATAGGCAGGATCATGCCATTGGTTTCCATTGACATTCCAAGTACGAGTAAACGCACGGGTTGTAGAACCAAAACCCCAGTCCTGATTAGAGGCGGGCTGACCAAAAGCTGCAAGGAACTTTGCCTCGTACTCGGCCTTGATAATCTGATCTTGAGTGTAAACCTCAATGTCGTCATCGTGTGAACAACTTGTGAATGCAGCGGTAATTGCCAACGCTGCCATTCCTGTCATCAAATACTTTTTCATTTTACTAAAAGATTTTTAAATGTTATTATTTGTTTTGTTGAATGATGGCGCAAAGGTACAAAAAAAAAACGAATTACCAAACATTTCTTAAGAAAAAATGCAAAAAAAAATATTTTCGCTTACGTCTAAGGGGTTATGACAATAAAAATCGCCGCTATCCGCAAAGGGATAACGGCGATTTTTAATCTATACCTATATATTAATAATAAGGTTGTGAGCCTGACTTTTCATACCAGTCGGATTTAACACTGGGATCTTTAACATAGTCACGGAAACTCTTGGGACAGCCGGAAGTCACACTATCGTACTTAATACCGATATCCTTACGCTCATCGCACCACTGATAGGTAGTGTTCACCAGAATCTTACTGGCAGGCCATCCTGTATGAGCAGAGATGGTTTCCCAGGTCTCACCCTTCAGCACCATAATCTTCACATCATTATAGGTACTGAATGAACCCGTGAAGGTCTTAGTGACATAAGCCTTAGTGACACCTGTCTTCCATTTGGTATTGACCATCGTGCCCGTGGAAACGCCGAAGATATTGTGGACCTCGTAATCGTTCCAATTGGTGCCCTGGCCATCCCAGCCCACAGTCAGTGGCAAGGTTCCGCCAGCAGCCAGGAACTTAACCTGAGCTTTGGTATGAGCGGTGTTGAGACGAACGTCGAACACCACATCATTGAAGTCGAAGTCGCTGGCCTGATTTACACTCAAGTCCTCGCAGATGATGCGCTTCCACTCACCCCATGTATCGGGCTCTTCTGGCTGCTCAGGTTGACCCAACCGTTCTGCCTTGGTTAGGGTCACAATCCAATCGCTGTAATAACCGTCGCATGCTGCCTGCCACTTCGCCCACGTCTTCAGGTCGGTGGTGATGGGATGATAGCCGTCGGTCTTGAGTTGCTGGAACTTAACCAGGTTGAGGCAAGTCTTGCCGTCCTGAGTGGTCTTCATCTCATCCTCAGTAAGGTTTCTAACAATGCCACCATACATGTTGGTGTTAGTGCTGTAGAAAGCAACCTTTTGGTTATCAGCATCGCCAAGAAGGTATGTAGGGTTATAATATATGTCATTTGAACCAGAAGAGAGGTAGATACTCTTGATTTTGAATGTACCATTGCCATTCATAAAATGGAGGGCTTTTAATTTGGTTGCATTTAATTCATATTCAACCTTGGTTTCACCACTCTTGCGATTCGCGTCATAAGTTGCAGAACCATCAACTTCAATAGAGAAATTGTAATTATTGGGAGTAGCCTCGTCATACTCAACCACCAACTTAGTATAGCCAGTAGCATCAACATCTAATGGAACGTCGAAATTCTGACCGTCCCAAGTCCAAACGTCGTTTTCATCTGCACTCAGAGGATTACCATTTTGCTTGCTAGCTTTAGCGAGCTGGTCTGTGATATCCAAATCTTCTTTAGCCTCTCCTGCAGGATTTACGCCAATCTTCATAACCGTTGTGCCATCCCAAGCATACGGGATGTTGTTGAGGTTGGGCACCTGGCTGAGCCGAGCGTAAGAATCCTGAATGATGTCTGACTCGGGAAGCAGCTCATAGTCGAAGCCCATGAACGAGCGCTTCCACTTGTCGACAACAGCCTCACCGGGATTACCGTTTGCAGCAGCCCAGGCATCGATAACGGCAGCGCTGACCAACGCCATCTTGTCGATATGTTGGTTATTGGTGCTCGTGTTGCTGCCGCTGGTCTCATGATAGCCAAAGCAAGAGGTGTCATCAACATTCACCATCAGCGTAATCTGATCGCTGTGGTAGGTACCGTTATTGACAGTCTTACCGTTATCAAGCACCGAACTTGGAGAGCAAGTGCCTGCATTGAAGTCATTAATATGCGAGCAAGCCTGACCTACTGTTAGCTGGTTCAGTGTCATGCCTTTATGAGTCTGGCCATCAGCACCCGCAGTAGCCTCCTTATTACCAGTCTCAGGGGCGCTTGTGCCGCCGGTGTAGACCTGCTGGACATAGAAATTGGCATAATGAGGATCTTGATAACTCAAATTGGGATTAGCTTGGAAATACTTCTGCACACGAAGTTTCTGTCCCTCCGTCAGAGGATCGGGAACCACCCAACCGCCATATTCCTTATTGGGGTCGGCCCACTCATTGTGATTCATGTTAGCACCAGCAACCACATTACCATTAGCGTCTGTATATGTGTGAGTTGCAGCATATGAGGTATAATTCCCACTGGTATTTCCAGAACGTGTCATGCGGCTCTGAGCCGATTCCCCGAACCCCCAGTCCTGATTAGCTGCTGGCTGGCCAAAGGTCTCGATAAAGATACGATTATATTTCTCGACAACGGGATCAACATCTGCAGACCCCTCGTCATCGAAATCGTGGGAACAGCTGGTGAGCGCAACACCTGCAAAGAGTGCCACAGCCCCTGCGAATAAATACGTCTTCTTCATATCCAAAAAATTATTAGTGTCGAATGTTTACTTGATTATTACTTTTTTCCCATTGATAATGTAGAGACCCTTGCCAGGATTCTTCACCTGCTGGCCACTGAGGTTGAATACAGCGGGAACATCATCGTTCTCAGTCGAGATTGCTTCGATAGCTGTTACACCGCCCTCGAAGATAATAGTCAGCTGACGAGCATTAGCACCGGCAGGAGCCTGCAGATAAGCCTTATTGGCAGGAACAGTAGCAGCATGGTTGCCAGTGTCGGCAAACTTCACGGTCTTAGTACCATCCTCAGCTGTTTTCTCTACGAGTACATATTTGTTAGAGCCGCTGATTGGCGTAGCAGCAGTGACACCCTTCAATAGATTGTTGGTATAGGTATCGCCTGTGCCAACGACATTAAAGGTTGCTGATGCATCGGCGGCATCACCCTTAAGCACCATTGCCGTATTAGCTGCAACAGAACCGATGACCTGCTTCAGGCTCACTACAGAAGTACCAATAGCATAAGCCACATAGGCCTTGACAGCCTCTGTACCATTGAAATAAAGGGCCTTGTCTCCGTAGTAAGTGCTATAACCAGAGCTGCCGACAGAAAGTGTCACAGTCTCACTGTCCTTAACATGGAAGCCATAAATAACCAAATCTTGTGCTGGCATGGTAGCAGGAACGTTCTGCCAACCTCCGAAGGTATAGCCATCCTCAACGGGAATACCTGTAGGAGTAGTTATCGCCTCACCGTATTTCTTCTGCTGCGGTGTGCCAAACACGGCATTGTCGAGCATGAAGGTCAGCGTGTAAGTGGCTTCAGTGAAGACGGCAACCAGTGTCAAGTCACTTGTCGGCATGTTACCACTGACAGGCATATTGGCCCAACTGCTGAACACATAACCGGCCTTGGTCGGAGGTGTGATGGAAGGTATCTCTGCTCCTTCAGCTACCTGCATAGTCTTAATGACTGTCTGCTGGTCGTCCATCATGAAGGTCAGCGTATGCTTCGGAACATTTACAGGAGGTTCGTTAGTCACCTTATATATAGTAATGCCCTTAAACGAGATGGACAATACATTACCCTCACTCGAAATATGATCTTGCAGGTTGGCCTTCGTATTCTCGTTGAACACAAATTCGAAACAACCCTTTGTCTCATTGTAGAACGAATTAGCGGAAGTATGATACAAGTTTGGATCTACATTTACCAAATCAACGAATGTAGGAGAATCCCAGTTGCCACATCCCACATACAATTTCCAGTCTTTTGTATTGTTAATATCGGCATAGACGCGCAGAATGCTACCTTCGTCAGTACTGGTCAGCCAGCCATCAGTGTTTTTGACGAACAGATTATTCTCGCCTCCATAAACAATGGCGGGAGTACCATCCCATATCACTGTCTCGTTCTCGCCGATTTTGAGAATCTTATCAAACAATGCGTTGATAGTCAAGTTATCTGCAGGCATTGTCTCAGGCAGGTTGTCCCAGCCCGTGAAGGTAAAGCCATCCTTGCTCGGTGCAGCTGGAGCTGTAATCGGAGCACCAAAGTCGTATGTAGCCACATCACCATATTGCTCACCGTCCATCATATAGGTTATCGTATATTGATTGATAGTAAAGGTAGCAGTCACCTCCCAATCCTCAGTTGGCATGACATCACCTTCAGGCATGTTACTCCAAACGTCAAAGGTATAACCCGTCTTTGTGGGGTTAGCAGGCAGATAGCCTGACAATGCAGCACCCTCAGGCACCTGTTTTGTCTCTTCATTACCGTCAACAACAATCTTCAGGGCATGAGTAGGCGTTTCGGGAGCCGATGTAGACACAAACACAGCCTCTACAGTCAGATCCTGATCAGGCATGGTTTTAGGCAATCCTTCCCAGTGGTCAAATACATAGCCATCCTTTGTAGGATTATTCTCAGGAAGATAGCGTGGATCTATCGTTGCACCATAAGGGATGTTGTATTTACTATCGTAATAATTACCATCCTTATTATATACAATATAGTGATGGTTCTTATTAAACTGACCACTAATATTGACGTCCCACTTAGGCATGACCTTGTTTTCCGGATAACCACTCCATCCAGTAAAGGTATAGCCAGTTCTGGCATCAGGAGCTTCTTTCTCAGCAATAGTCTCACCTGGTGCATACTGAACAGTTTCCACTAGTTTGCCATCAAGATAGAACTTTACGTCGTACTTACGGACAGCAAATGCAGCCTCAACTGTTTTATTCTCTGCTGGCATTGTCTCTGGCAGACCTGTCCATTCTACGAAAACATAGTCCTGCTTCGTCGGATCTGCAGGAGGAGTAGGAGTTTCGCCCTCTATCAACTGCTCGGTCTTAACTGTGTTGCCATCAACAACATAAGTTAATGTGAAGAGTTGTGCAAACAATGCAGTAGCAGTAACACTCTCCGCAGGCATTGTTGCAGGCACACCATCCCATCTCAGGAATCGATAACCTTCTTTAGTTGGATTGTTAGCAGGAAGGGTAGGCGTGGCTCCGGCTTCAAGAGACTGAGTCGCATAAGCATTACCGTCGACACTGAAAGTCAGTGTATACATAGGAATATCTCCGGCGACAAGCGAAACCTTAGTAATAGTTATTCCTTTATCAACTCTTATAGTAAGACCATTACTCATAAGAGCCGTTACACCGTTATCATTCAGCTGGAATTCAAAATACTTGCCATTAACATCGTTTGAACTCTCTTTTATTTGGGTTCCATAGTCCGTCCCCCCCCAATTGGAAATTAAATTCTTCGTGTTATTGGCTTCCTTATCAAGAAGGATACCAACTGACCAATAGTACATATTTGCATTCACATAGTAAACCCGTATTTTCGTCTGGGTATTAATAGTGTTTTCACCTATTGTAACTTTGAAAGATTCACCATCACCATTAGATCCAGTCCAAATATCTTCTGCCTGCACATTCACCACACCCATAACCAAGGCGATGGTCATGAGCAGCGTTCTGAATATCTTATTCATTGTCTTCATATATTGTTTCCTCCCTCTCATTAATCGTTAAACTTCAAATTGCGACGCGACAGCACGGGCTCACCGTCGTAGCCTCCCGTGTTAATGGTAGTGCCGGACTTGCTGCGATAGGTGGTGATAGGACCTACAGCGGGGCTCGTCTCAATAGTCACAGGGGTCTGTGAACGCGGCTGGTAAGTGTCCTTCGGATGGTAGAACAGTCTGGTCTTGTCCTTACTTGCATCCCAGAACTTCGGCTGGTCGCCCACGTTGTTTACATATTCCTTAAATTTAGGATAGGCATCGGCAATATTCTCACGCTCACGACACCACTTAGTGCCGATGGGAACAAGAATCTTGTGAGGTGCCCATCCCTGCTCAGCCTTCAGCTCAAGGGTAGAGCCGTCTGAATACTGCACTTTGATGGGGATTTCCACGATGCTCGAGTAATTGAAATTGGTGCCTAACTGTACGGGATCGGGATTGGGATCAGCCGTTACGTTGCCATAGGTTCCGTTCTTCTTATCAGCGATAGTGTTGATAATCGTGGTATATGGGTTATGTCCCAGCACATCATGAACATCATAACTGCCAGCAAGGGTCAGGGGCAGCGTTCCACCTGCGGCCAGCAGCACAATCTCCGTCTTGTAGGTTGCGGTACCCCAGATGGTATCGTTGGGCTGCGGAACATCGTCCTCAGTCTTCATGATAACGTCGAACGGCTGTATCTTTGTGACGTAGGCGTCGAAGACCACATCGTTGAAGTCCAGGTCGTTTCTACTGATCTTACCCAAGTCCTCACAGAACACGCGTCCCTGCTCAATCAGCTGGGTCGTCTGATAGTGATACGTGGTGGTCTTGACGGTAATTTTATCCTCAGTCTCCTCACCCTGGTCAATGGGGATAGTAATCTCGCCACCCAGTATGCCAGGAGTGATGCGTACAATCCAGTCAGAATAGTAACCGTCGGCAGCACCGTCAATCACCCATTTACCTTTATATGGGCCTTCGTTAGGCACTTGGAAGGCACCTTCTGTACCTTCCTCCACCTCAGTTGCCAGATAACCATTGGAATCGACAGTAGAACCCCAACGATGATCCAAGTCAGCCTCATAATCAAAACCAACGAACCACATACCTGAGACATCTGAAGACTCGCCGTTAACCGTAGTTGACTTATCCCATAGCTGAATCAGGTCACCAGGAATAATCACGTACTGGTCGTTGTACTGCTGCTTACCCTGACGGGAGTTCGTGAATCCGAAGCAGTCTGTCTTCGAATCAACCATCAACATGATTTCATCGCTGTGATAGACGATGTGATTCCAGTTCTCAGCCTGACTCTGATCTTCCTTAGGCCAACCTTCTTGATAGGTTACACCGTCCCAAACGGTTGAATTGGTAGAACACTGACCGTTGTTATAGTTGTTGATATGGTCATTGTTACTACCAGCAGTCAGCCAGTCCATCTGGTCACTACCAATGAAAGTGTCGCCATTAGCCGCAGTGTACTCTTCCGTACTCAGAGAGCCCGTAGTGTTTGTACCACCTTTATACACGTCCTGTACAAAGAACGTTGTATAGTTAATAGCCTCGCCATGAGGATTCTTGTGCTGCTGGAACCAGCGGCGCACCTTATCCTTTTGGGCAGCAGTCAGCGGTGCAGGAACACTATAGCCATCTTTTGCCCACATATTTGCGTTAGCATTATGGCCACGAGTCATGCGAGCCGCAGCAGGGACTTCGACGTTTCCAGCATTTACATTATTTAATGTAAAGCCCCACGTCTGGTTAGGGTCAATAGCTCCGTAGGCTTCCACGAATGTTTCCTGATAAGCCTGAACTTTACCGTCAACAAGCGGTGTGTAATCAATGTCATCATGTGAACAGGCTGCTATGAATCCTCCAAGGATGAGAGCAGCGGCTCCTCTCATAAAAATCTTCTTCATGTGTTACGTAACTTTATAGAAATCCGAATTTATGGTGCAAAATTAATATAAATATCCATAAGTAGTATTATCATTCAGTTAAAATACTTAAAACAGCACAAAAAAAACGTCATTTGTACGGATATTTTTGTAATTTTGGCGTCAAATTAAAGAAAAAACGATGAAAAGTACTTTCAAATTTATAATAGGTACATTAGTTTTAGGATTGGTATTAACTACTTTTTCCTGTCGGGGTGATGACATGTTCGACGAGGAAGAGTACAACAATCTCATGGAGAGAGAACAGACTGTGGACAGCGTAGACCAAGGACATACCTGGAAGTTGACTACCGAATATACCGTAGGTATCAATGCGCAGGCTTTGAATATTGGTGCCAAGAAGGTTCAGATATGGGATGCCAATGCCGCGGAAGGAGAAAGTACCACCATCTTGGCAGAACAAAGCATCGCTGATGGCGAACAGAAATTCTTTGTTTTCAGTGCCCCCAGCATCCAGACCAACTTCTATGCCGCCATTATTGACAAAGATGGCAAATACACCGTAGCCGATTTCTCAACTCACAACATGGAGACGAATTTCTCGAACCCATTGGCCAAGCAGGTTGATATCAACACCAAACTCGTCGGCTACCAAACATGTACATGTTGCTTTGAGGATGCATTTCCTACGGCTGGAGACTATGACTACAACGATTTGGTGCTACGTTTTGCCTATGACCGTCCGGCAGACAACAAGTTGAGACTCTACGTCACATTGGCGGCTGTAGGAAGCGATGCCCAAATGGCAGCTGCCGTCAGGCTACTGGATTATAACTACGACGACATTGAGAGTGTCACCACCGAAGAAGACGTGATTTTCGACCAGAACTATCCTTCCGAGTGGAGATACATGATTGATAGCAGCGATCTGCTTGTCAGAGGCAATCACGGCGAGGCTGTCCTCAGACTCTTCGAGGATGCCCACTGGTCCATTGCCGGCGACCAGCGTAACAACATGGGTGTACTGCAGCGCAGGCACTACAACGTCAGCAAGACATCGAGCGGCAATTCCTACATTGTGAGTCCGCGTACCTTATCTTATGTCATCACGTTCAAGGACGCCAGCCGTATCGATCAGTTTACATTAGGACGTATAGACCCGTTTGCCATTGTCGACTACAACAGCGCCTGCTATGAAGTGCACGCCTCCTACGAATATCGCGCTACAGAGGTGTTGCAACATAACACATACACCACGAAGACCAACCTCCTGCCTTGGGCCTTGATGATTC
The DNA here is from genome assembly GCA_902794405.1 of uncultured Prevotellaceae bacterium. Taxonomy (GTDB): domain Bacteria; phylum Bacteroidota; class Bacteroidia; order Bacteroidales; family Bacteroidaceae; genus Prevotella. Next base: position 5,817 of record CADBHI010000075.1, on the reverse strand, counting down.
CAAGCGGCGGATTCCGCTATCCGCTGGAGGGCATACGCTTAGGATACTTCAAGAACGGGGATCTCTTCGGAGCTTATCTCATTGAAAACCATTCGTTTGGTGAATGGGCGGCAAACCATACCAAGGCGCTCGACTGGTACAATTACCCAACCGTCAACATGGTCTATTAATCAGGTGAAGGTGAAAAAACAAATCAGCAACTTACGAAAATGTAGGTTGCTGATTTCTTATTGTGGACCAGCCAGGGCTTGAACCTGGGACCTCCAGATTATGAGTCTGTTGCTCTAACCAACTGAGCTACAAGTCCGCTTTTGCGGCTGCAAAGGTACACTAAAAATATTAAATCTCCAAATTTTTTTGGTAAAATAGCAAATTATTTGGGATTTCGCTCAGTTATTCGTACCTTTGTGCCCTCAATGAAGACCATCTATCTCGAAAAACTGACAAAAAGCCTGGAACCATGCGTGGCAACCATAGGTTTCTTCGACGGCGTTCACTTAGGCCACCGATATATTATAAATAAGGTGGTAAAGACGGCACGCCGTGAGAATATGCTGTCGACGGTTGTCACGTTTGACCGTCATCCCCGCCAGGTGCTATGCCCAGACTGGCATCCTCAGCTTCTTTCTACGCTTAAGGAGAAGACTGCGCTGCTCTCACAAACGGGTATTGACCAATTGGTGGTACTTAGTTTCGACGAGTCGATGGCAGCTTTGTCGGCCTATGATTTCATGGACAAGGTACTGCTTCAGCAGTTAGGCGTCAAGATATTGGTAACGGGCTATGACAATCATTTCGGCCATCGTCAGGCGGGGATTACTGAAGGATTCGACGACTATGTGCGATACGGACACGAGATGGGAATGAAGGTCTTACAGGGAGATCCGTTTGACGCGGGGGCCGTTCGTGTCAGCTCCTCCAAAGTTCGAAACTTACTGATGGAGGGACGTGTGGAACTGGCCACAGAGTGTCTTGGCCGTCCTTATATCCTGACAGGCACAGTGGTTAGCGGCGAACATATAGGTACAGGCATGGGCTATCCCACAGCCAACTTGCAGCTTACAGATGCCAACAAACTGATACCCGCAGCAGGAGCCTATGCCGTCAACGTTTTCACAGAGGGCTCCCCTACCCCAAAATTCGGCATGATGAACATTGGCAGCCGCCCCACATTCGGAGGTACTCACCAGACATTAGAAGTTCACATCCTCCACTTTGCAGACAACGTGTACAACCAACAACTGACCGTTTCGTTCATCAGCCGCCTGCGTTCCGAAATGAAGTTCGAGAGCCGTGAAGCCCTTATGAATCAGTTAGAAACTGACGCCTGTCAGGCAGAAAAGATACTTAACCAAGCTCAACAATTATGAAGAAAGCTATTATATACCTCGTGGTCTTTGCCGCCATTCAGTTGATCGTACCCCAACTCATATTAAGGACGTATAGTCTCATCGCAGGTTCAGAGCCTGAGATGAACGCAACCATGATGATTATCTCCTTGACAGCGAGCAGCGTCGCAGGCATTGCCCTGTTCCTCTATCTGAAATGGGCAGAAATATCACCAAGCTATATACGCTCACGTCCTTGGGCAGTTCTTTTCTGGTGTGCCATTGCAGCCTTCGGAGCCATCATCCCTTCGAGTTTCCTGCAGGAGGTGATGCCAGAGCTGCCAAACATTGTTGAGGATGAATTCGACATGATTCTGCGTAACCGCTGGGGCTATTTTGCCGTTGGCCTGCTGGCTCCTGTCAGCGAGGAACTGGTGTTCCGAGGTGCCATCCTGCGTGCCTTGCTCCGCTGGACATCCCGCCACTGGGTAGCCATCGCCATTTCTGCAGTATTGTTTGCACTCATTCACGCCAACCCCGCCCAAATGCCTCATGCATTCCTCATTGGCCTGCTCTTGGGTTGGCTTTACTATCGTACAGACAGTATCGTGCCTGGCATCGTCTATCATTGGGTCAATAACAGCGTCGCGTACGTGATCTATAATCTGTATCCCGATCCGTCGCTCAAGCTCATCGACCTGTTTGGTAGTCAGCGCACAGTAGCTGCAGCCGTCCTCTTTTCGCTGTTCATTCTGCTCCCAGCCCTCTATCAGCTTTACCTACGACTGAAGAAAGCATAAGCATAAGCGTAAATGATTGGGCCACCCTGAGATCTCAGTGGTGGCCCTTCTCCTGTTGTGTTTCAAAAAAATGTTATGAAAAATTTGAGAGAATCGAAGCTTCACAGCTTCTTTTTGTGTTTTAATAATGATTATTTAGAAAAAGCATAGAAAAAAAGGTAGTCTAATATTTTGCGGGCTCAGGCGGTAAAGTCTTGATGGAGTCCGGTATTGTATTGTCGGCCTGTATAGGTCCTAACATATCCGCAGAATCAACCACTTCCTGATGGAACTTGGCATACTCTTCACGAGGATTATCCCATCCTCGGTCCCAAGGAGCCTGAGCGGCGTTGCCAAGGGTGAGGATGATGGCCACTACGGCAGCGGCCTTGAACAGCGGCATCAACCGACCCGTCAGCGTCAGCACACGAGCCTTGACAGGTTCCTTCTGCTCTATCATCGTCAAGATCTTTTCATCGAAGTCATCGCCAAGGGGCTGTTCCTCCTGTGCCTCGTAGTTGAAAAGCACCTGATATTTTACCAGCCACACTGGAACATCTTCCTGCGAGAAGAACGAACGCAGAATTTCCTCCTCCTTCAGAGTGGTCTCACACTGAAAGTAGCGCTCCAGTAATTGTTCGATGTACTTATAATCCATATTTTTCAGCTTCAATATATTTCTTCTTAATTGTCTGTCGAGCTCGGAAGATGTTGACTTTCACCTGTTCCTCGCTGATTCCTAAGATTGCCGCAATCTCCTTATAACTTTTCCCTTCAAAGTCGCGCAATTGCATGACGCTACGCTGTTTCTCCGGTAATCTGTCAATAATATCCCTCACCAACCTTACGCGGTCCTGCTGAATAGCCTGTTCCTCCGGGTCTGCGGTGTGGCTGCGGTCTGGTGCATCATGTTCATCAGTATCGAGACTTTGGTCATTGAGTCCCATTTTCCTCATCTTGTCGAGTGAGAAATTCCGACAAACCGTCAGGCAGAAAGCCTCAATCGACTCAATCTGGTCCCACTGTTCACGACGATTCCAGACTTTCATCATGGTCTCCTGAACCACATCTTCAGCATCCGCAGGATTGAGAGTGATGCGGAGTGCCAATCGGTAGAGTTCATTCTTCAAAGGGAGAACGTCGTTTCGGAAACTGATTTTTTTCACCTCTCTATATAGTAAAGACGATTGAGCGACAGAAAAGTTACAAAATAACTGATAATTTTATTTAATTATGGTACCATGATGCCCGTCGATGGCCGTTGCCAAGGTAATAATCACCTGGGAAACGCCGGCCTCAACAGCCGCCAGGGCATTCTCTATTTTCGGCAACATACCACCACTGATAGTGCCATCGGCCTTATAACGTTCAAAGTCGCTACGAGTGATGGTGGGAATCACAGAGTCCTCGTCGTCCGGATTGCTGAGGACTCCCTTCTTCTCGAACGAATAGATGAGCGTCACATCATAGATTGACGCCATCGCCTTAGCCGTCTCCGATGCCATCGTATCGGCATTAGTATTGAGGATGTTCCCTTGTCCGTCATGAGTCAGCGGTGCAATGACGGGAGTCATGTTTTTATCGATGAAATGGGCAATTTTGTCACCATCGGCTTTCTTGACATCGCCAACAAAGCCAAAGTCGATACCATTCTTCAGCGGACGCTTCACAGAGCGGATCACATCGCCGTCGGCACCGCAGAGGCCGATGGCATCCACCCCCTGAGCCTGCAGCATCGCCACGACGTGCTTGTTCACCAGTCCACCATAGACCATCGTCACCACCTCCAGCATCTCAGCATCGGTGATGCGCCGTCCGTCCACCATCTTAGTCTCAATGCCCAGTCGTTCGGCAATCTTTGTGGCGCGTCGGCCACCGCCATGTACCAGAATCTTTGCGCCCTCGATAGCCGCAAAGTCTTTCAACAGTTGTTGCAGCTGCGCCTCGTCTTCCACAACGGCGCCGCCGACCTTCACTATAGTCAGTTTTTCTTTCATTCTTCTACCTATTTTTCTCTATGCGTGTGCAAAGTTACGAAAAATAGTTGTAGTAACGAAGCGATTTTGGAAATTCTTTGCAAGCAAAGCGTCCTTTTAGGCCGAGCGAACGCATTTCGGTCTAAAATAAAGGCAAGACGGGGATTTAGAGTCCCTTGATAAGGGGCGGCTATAATGCAGGGATATGCAAATTGGGGAGGATTAGTGAAGGAGTTAGGTTGCCTTATCGTAATCCATCTTAGTTGTCAAGCCAATCGCCCCGCTCGAACTTGTTCGCTTTGCTCGCAAAGAACCCTTTGTCACTACCTCTACTGGCCATCTCCTTCATCTTTGTGACGAAACTGTTGAAGCTCGTCAGCAGTTCTTCTACAAGCGAAGCGGCAAGCCGATTACCTCGTAGGTACTGCGCTCAATTGATATAACTTCCATGTCTGTTTTTGTTTTTGAATTATGCAGGCAAAGGTACTTCATGATTTACAGATAAGCTCATTCAATAAATTCCGTTCTATGAAATAACAATTCAGGGAAACAAGACCCTAATGTCTGCCGAGCTTGCTCATCAGAAAGCAGGCAAGCATCTTTGTGTGGCACTCCACAAAAAACTGCGTATTAGGCTACACCCTTCTATAGAAGCCGTTTGCGGTATCGCAAGTAATAAAGCGTTTTTTCCTTATCGACTTCAATCAAGTCGAAGTACATGTATCGTGTTTTTCCCATTGTTTAATAGAGCTGTGCCGTTGGCATAATCCTATCGAAGTCCTCGCCCGACCTTTCCAATTCCACAGTGTGCGCATTGCGTTCCGCTGCCTAAGCAGCCTCCACAAAGCGAACAGCATCGTTACAAGTTACTACAGGTATTGGTCTAATTGATGTTGTCATACTGAAGAATAAGTCTGGAAACGAAGTGACGTATGGGAGAGTCTGGCTATAGTTTATCAAAATGACCAAACCTTGTTCATTGATTCATTCGCCAGTGAGGCTATAGTTAAGAGGAACGGATAAAAGTACCTGTTCCTTTCTTCCTGCTCATAAATAATCGTTTTTAAGTTAATACTGTCTTTATCATGCAAGTCAGCACAAACTCTGGCATACAGAAACAGCGCAAACCCACCATTTCCCTGAACAGGCCTTGCACAGCCTCTATTATCCAATGGTGAAGTCTACGCTGCTATGCGTACACTCCTTGGATAATAGTCTTGCTCGTTTACTCCCGTATCGAGGTGCAAGTTCGTTCAGGGAAAGTTGAGCATTCAAAATGATGTGTGTATCCGAAGAAACACGATGCAAAATTACAAAAAAAATAGCATTTTCGGTATCATTTCTTCAAAAATCTAATCAAAATCTTGCATAATTCGAGAAAAAGCATTATATTTGCACCTGAAATGAAGAAGATTCTCGGATAAGACAGTCCGAATCAAGCGATAACAGAACCCGTCGGCATCCCGTAGATCTGCTGGCGGGTCACCTTTTTATAGACAGCAATGAGTAATCAGAAGCCACGCACGATAGAGGAGCAAATCCGTCTGCTCCGTTCAAGAGGGATGCAGTTCAGTAGTGAAGAGTATGCGAAGGAATGTCTGTCGCAAAAGAATCACGGGGACGGTTCTCCTGATTCATGACAGTTTTCTCTATTTTTGAAGTAGAACTTTGTCAAAACCCACCGCCTTTTTGTCAAAACCCACCGAGTTTTGAGAAAAAGGAACCGCCTTTTGA
>CADBHI010000074.1 GCA_902794405.1 uncultured Prevotellaceae bacterium | reverse complement strand
GCAGCCGCTCGGCGGTAAGGCCCAGTTCGGTGGCCAGCGTTTCGGTGAGATGGAAGTCTGGGCACTGGAGGCCTTTGGTGCCAGCCATGTGCTTCAGGAGATTCTTACGATTAAGTCTGATGATACCGTAGGCCGTGCCAAGGCTTACGAGGCCATTGTCAAGGGTGAACCCATGCCCACACCGGGTATTCCCGAGTCGCTCAACGTGCTGCTGCACGAGCTTCGCGGCTTAGGTCTTAGCATCACGATGGACTAAAAGGTAATTGTAAATCGAAAATTAGTAAATCGAAAATTAGAAGTTATGGCTTTCAAAAAAGATACAAAGACAAAGAGTAATTTCACCAAAATTACCATCGGACTTGCTTCTCCCGAAGACATCCTCGAGAGCAGTTACGGCGAAGTCACCAAACCCGAGACTATCAACTACCGTACTTACAAGCCGGAGCGCGATGGTCTGTTCTGTGAGCGCATCTTCGGTCCCACCAAGGACTATGAGTGTGCCTGCGGCAAGTACAAGCGTATCCGTTATAAAGGTATCGTCTGCGACCGTTGCGGTGTGGAGGTGACAGAAAAGAAGGTGCGTCGTGAGCGTGCCGGCCATATCGAGCTGGTCGTTCCCGTGGCTCATATCTGGTATTTCCGTTCATTGCCCAACAAGATTGGTTACCTGTTAGGTCTGCCTACCAAGAAGCTCGATGCCGTCATCTACTATGAGCGTTACATCGTCATTCAGCCGGGTATCATGGCTGGCAAGAAGGATGGCGAGGGTAACGACGCATTAGGTGCCAATAAGTTTGACCTGCTCTCTGAAGAAGAGTATAATGATATTGTCGACAACTATATCCCACAGGAGAATGACTACTTAGACGACAGCGACCCCAACAAGTTCATCGCCAAGATGGGTGCTGAGGCTATCTATCAGCTGCTGTCTGAGCTGGATCTCGACTCACTGAGCTATGAGCTCCGCGACCGTGCTAATACCGACTCTTCGGTACAGCGCAAGAACGAGGCTTTGAAGCGTCTGCAGGTGGTTGAGGCGTTCCGTCAGAGCGTGGAGAAGGGTGTGAACCGTCCAGAGTGGATGATTATGAAGATCATCCCCGTGACGCCGCCTGAGCTGCGCCCGTTGGTTCCCCTGGATGGTGGCCGTTTTGCCACGTCCGACCTGAACGACCTCTATCGTCGTGTCATTATCCGTAACAACCGCCTGAAGCGCCTGATGGAGATTCATGCTCCTGAGGTGATTCTGCGTAACGAGAAGCGTATGCTGCAGGAGGCTGTTGACTCACTCTTCGACAACTCGCGTAAGTCGAGTGCCGTGAAGAGCGACAGCAACCGTCCTCTGAAGTCACTCTCCGACTCACTGAAGGGTAAGCAGGGCCGCTTCCGTCAGAACCTGCTCGGTAAGCGTGTCGACTACTCCGCCCGTTCGGTGATTGTCGTAGGTCCTGAGCTGAAGATGGGTGAGTGTGGTCTGCCTAAGCTGATGGCAGCCGAGCTCTATAAGCCGTTTATCATCCGTAAGCTCATTGAGCGCGGTATTGTCAAGACTGTGAAGTCGGCTAAGAAGATTGTTGACCGCCGTGAGCCGGTTATCTACGATATTCTGGAAAATGTCATGAAGGGTCATCCCGTGCTGCTCAACCGTGCACCGACACTGCACCGTCTGGGTATCCAGGCCTTCCAGCCGAAGCTCATCGAGGGTAAGGCTATCCAGCTCCATCCGTTGGCATGTACGGCATTCAATGCCGACTTCGACGGTGACCAGATGGCTGTGCACCTCCCGCTGTCAAACGAGGCTATCCTTGAGGCACAGCTGCTGATGCTCCAGAGCCACAACATTCTGAACCCGGCTAACGGTGCTCCTATCACCGTGCCTTCACAGGATATGGTGCTCGGACTCTATTATATCACTAAGATCCGTCCGGGTGCTCTGGGCGAGGGTCTGACGTTCTATGGCCCCGAGGAAGCAATCATCGCCCACAACGAAGGCCGATGCGATCTGCACGCCTTGGTGAAGGTGGTGGTCGATGACCTTGACAAGCAGGGTAATCCTATCCGCCACATGGTGGAAACCTCGGTTGGTCGTGTGATTGTCAACGGCATTGTTCCCAAGGAGGTTGGTTTCGTCAATGCGGTTATCAACAAGAAGTCGCTGCGCGACGTTATTGGTGCCGTCATCAAGAATGTCGGTTTCGCCGAGGCTTGCGAATTCCTCGATGGTATCAAGAACCTTGGTTACCGTATGGCTTACGAGGCTGGTCTGTCGTTCAACCTCGATGACATCATCATCCCGAAGGAGAAGGCTGAACTCATTGCCAAGGGTAACGAGGAGGTTCGTCAGATTACCGACAACTATAACATGGGCTTCATCACCGATAACGAGCGTTACAACCAGGTTATCGATACCGCCTCAGAAGGCCGGTGCCGAGGGACACCAGATTATTGAGAACCCCATTCTGTCGAACTTCAAGGAGGGTATGTCCGTGCTGGAGTACTTCATCTCTACTCACGGTGCCCGTAAGGGTCTGGCCGATACCGCCATGAAGACGGCTGACGCCGGTTACCTGACTCGTCGTCTCGTTGACGTCTCGCACGACGTGATTATCAACGAGGAGGACTGCGGTACGCTGCGCGGCCTTGTCTGCACCGCCCTGAAGAATGGCGATGAGGTCATTAGCAGTCTCTCTGAGCGTATTCTCGGACGTGTTTCCGTTCACGATGTGGTTAATCCCAAGACAGGTGAGATTATCGTGGCTGCTGGTGAGGAAATCACCGAGCCGCTGGCTGAAGCCATCGAAAAGTCTGAGATTGAGAGCGTCGAGATTCGTTCGGTGCTGACCTGTGAGTCTAAGAAAGGTGTCTGCCGCAAGTGTTATGGTCGTAACCTCGCTACCCGTCGTATGGTACAGAAGGGTGAGGCTGTCGGTGTCATCGCTGCACAGGCTATTGGTGAGCCGGGTACTCAGCTGACGCTCCGTACGTTCCACGCCGGTGGTGTGGCTGCCAATGCCGCTGCCAACGCCAGCATCGTCAATAAGTATGAGCAGGCAAAGATTGAGATGGAGGAAGTTCGTACCGTACCGTTCGATGAGGATGGACATCAGTGCGAGATGGTGGTTAGCCGACTGGGCGAAATGCGCTTTGTCGACCCCAATACCAAGATTGTGCTGTCAACGGTGAACGTTCCTTACGGTTCTTCTCTTTATCATAAGAATGGTGAGGTCTTGAAGAAGGGCGAGAAGGTTGCCCAGTGGGACCCGTTCAACGCCGTCATCGTTACCGAATATGCCGGTACGCTGAAGTTCAACGACGTCATCGAGGGTGTTACTTTCCGTGCTGAGACCGACGAAACCACCGGACTTACCGAGAAAATTATCACTGAGTCGAAGGACAAGTCAAGGGTTCCTACCTGCGATATTATCAATGCCGACGGCGAGAAGGTCGGTACCTATAACTTCCCTGTGGGTGGTCACGTTGTTGTCGAGGACGGTCAGACCGTCAAGACCGGTGAGACGCTTGTCAAGATTCCGCGTGCTGCTGCCAAGGGTGGTGATATTACCGCCGGTCTGCCCCGTGTCACTGAGCTCTTCGAGGCCCGTAACCCGTCGAACCCCGCTGTGGTCAGCGAAATCGATGGTGAGGTCACCATGGGCAAGGTGAAGCGTGGTAACCGTGAAATCGTTGTCACCTCGAAGACTGGCGAGCAGCGCAAGTACCTTGTCTCTCTGTCGAAGCAGATTCTGGTACAGGAGCACGACGCCGTGCGTGCCGGTACGCCGCTCTCCGACGGTGCCATCACACCGAGCGACATCCTGGCCATCAAGGGTCCGACCGCCGTTCAGGAATACATCGTCAACGAGGTGCAGGACGTGTATCGTCTGCAGGGTATCAAGATCAACGATAAGCACTTCGAGATTATTGTCCGTCAGATGATGCGTAAGGTGCAGATCAACGATCCGGGCGACACCTCGTTCCTGGAGCAGGAGATTGTCGACAAGCTCGACTTTGCCGAGGAGAACGACCGTATCTGGGGTAAAAAGGTGGTTACCGACGCAGGTGATTCCGAGAACCTCAAGGCCGGACAGATTGTCACCGCCCGCCGTCTGCGCGACGAGAACTCCATGCTGAAGCGTCGTGACATGAAGCTCGTTCAGGTGCGCGATGCCGTGCCCGCCACATCGACCCAGATCCTGCAGGGTATCACCCGTGCTGCCCTCCAGACCAAGTCGTTCATGTCGGCTGCATCGTTCCAGGAGACCACCAAGGTGCTCAACGAAGCTGCCATCCGTGGCAAGCAGGATACCTTGGAGGGTATGAAGGAGAACGTGATCTGCGGTCACCTCATTCCCGCTGGTACCGGTCTGCGTGAGTTCGATAAGATTATCGTCGGCTCCAAGGAAGAGTACGAGCGCATGCAGGCTAATCGTAAGAACGTGCTTGACTTTGCTGAAGAGGCCATCCTCGATGAAAAGTAATCCACGTTTTCAATAGTAAAGAAGCCGGAAGTCAGTCACTTCCGGCTTCTATCATACCTAACCGTAAAACAATGAAGACTGATATACAAATAGCAAGGGAGTGTGAGTTAAAACCCATCAGCGACATTGCTTCACAGCTGGGCATTGCTCCCGAGGAGATAGAACCGTATGGCCGCTACATGGCCAAGATTCCCGTATCGCATATTGACGAAGAGCGGGTTAAGCAGAGCCGACTGATACTGGTCACAGCTATCAGCCCCACAAAGGCCGGTATCGGTAAGACCACCGTCAGCATTGGCTTGACGTTGGGACTGAATAAGATAGGCAAGAAAGCCGTCGTAGCTCTGCGCGAGCCGTCGCTTGGTCCGTGTTTCGGCATTAAGGGTGGCGCTGCTGGTGGCGGCTATGCACAGGTATTGCCGATGGAAAAGATCAACCTCCACTTTACTGGCGACTTCCATGCCGTGACATCGGCACACAACACTATCAGTGCGCTGCTCGACAACTACCTGTTCCAGCATCGCAAGGATGGCTTTTCACTGCGCGAGATTTTCTGGAAGCGTGTGCTCGACGTCAACGACCGTGCTCTGCGTAACGTGGTCACTGGACTGCGAGGCGACGGGGTGGTGTCTGAGACAGGCTTTGACATCACGCCGGCATCCGAACTGATGGCTATCCTCTGTCTGGCTACCAGCGAGGAAGACCTGCAGCGCCGCATTGAGAATATCGTGCTTGGCATCACTGCCGACGGCAAGCTGTTCAAGGTGAAGGACCTTGGTGTGGCAGGTGCCATCACGGTGTTGCTGCGCGATGCCCTGATGCCCAACCTTGTGCAGACAACAGAGAACACGCCGGCCTTCATCCACGGTGGTCCGTTTGCCAACATTGCTCACGGATGCAGCAGCGTCCTGGCTACCAAGATGGCCATGACCTACAGCGACTATGTGGTGACAGAGGCAGGCTTCGGTGCCGACCTCGGTGCTGAGAAGTTCTTCGACATCAAATGTCGTAAGACGGGTCTGCAGCCGCGTCTTGTGGTGATTGTTGCCACCACCCAGGGCCTGAAGATGCACGGTGGTGTGAATCTTGACCATATCAAGGATCCTAATGCCGCCGGACTGACTGAGGGTCTGAAGAACCTGAACCGTCATATCCGCAACATGCAGGGTTTCGGTCAGCCGGTCGTAGTGACGTTGAACCGCCACGAAACGGATTTGGAAGAAGAGATAGACATTGTACGCAAGAACTGTGGAGACTTGGGCGTAGGATTTGCCGTCAACGAAGCCTTCCTTAAGGGTGGTGAGGGTGCCGTGGAACTGGCAGAGACCGTCGTCGACACCATCGACCGTCAACAGCCTCTTCCCATCCGCTTTACCTATAAGGAGGCCGACTGTTTGGAAGACAAGATTGAGAAGGTATGTAAGGGTATCTATGGGGCTTCGGCTGTGGAGTACAGTAAGACGGCCAAAAGGAAGCTCGAATCCCTGCGTGCCACTTTTACCGATGAAGACGGTGTTATTGCTCACTATCCCGTATGCATCGCTAAGACACAATTCTCGTTCACGGGCGACTCCACCCGCTACGGTTCACCCGAGGGCTTTGCCATCCGTATCCGTGACGTCATCCTGAACTGCGGCAGTGAGATGATTGTCGCCATTGCCGGCGACATGCTCCGCATGCCCGGACTGCCGAAGAGTCCTCAGGCCGAGCGCATCACCATTGTCAATGGCGAGATAGAAGGATTGTCGTAACCAAAGTGATTCACCTTAATTATTTATATAACAATGAACGAAAAAGACAATAAGCAGGGACTGCAAATAGAACTGACGCCCGACGTGGCGCAGGGAGAGTATGCCAACTTCGCCATCATTACCCACTCTTCGAGCGACTTTGTGATTGACTTTGCCCGGGTGCTGCCAGGCGTTCCCAAGGCAGCGGTGAAGAGCCGTGTCATCCTCGCTCCGGAGCATGCCAAGCGTCTGCTGGCAGCCCTGCAGGAGAACATCATGCGCTATGAGCGCGAGTTTGGACTGATTAAGATTCCCAACCAGGAACCGCGGACCATTGCTCCGTTCGGAACAAACAAAGGAGAGGCTTAGGCCTCTCTTTTTTTGTGGATGGTGGTTAGTGGATAGTGGATGGTGGATAGAGGATGGTGGATGGTGGATAGTGGATGGTGGATAGTGGATAGTGGATGGTGGATAGAGGATTGTGGATGGTTATTGATTTTCCTGAATAAACTGTGTGGGGGTCATGCCCGTCTTTTCCTTGAAGGTGCGCTGCAGCGTGGTGCGGTCGGAGAAACCGCAGCGTTGCGCAATGGTATCGTTGCTCCAATCGGGGTGCTCCTTCAGCTGGCGCTTGGCCTCTTCTACACGGAGGTAGGCCAGCCAGGGATTGAACTTCATGCCCTTCTGGCTGAGCCAGGCTGACAGCAGATACTTCGGGATTCCCATCTCTGCGGCGGCGATGGGCAGTAGGATGCCGCTCTTCAGATGGCCTTCGCGGGCCATCCACTCTTCAACGGCCTTGTCTACCCGTTGCAACTTTTCTTCAGAGAAGGTGTGGGCAGGCGTCTTGTTGTCCTCTTCAGCGTTCTTCTCGGCTGCTAAGACCTTTGCAGGCATTGTACTCTTGACATAGTAGCAAAAACTGTCAACGAAATAGGGAATGCCGAGGTAGGCAAGGAAACTGGCACTCAGCATCAGTATTTTGGATGCGAAGATGACGAAGGGTACAATGATGGCCAGAACCATTAATATCAGGATGCTCAGCCGCATCCAATGGAGATATCGGCTCATGTCGCGGTCGTAGTAGTTGTCCATCTCTACCTGCATGTTGCCTAAATTGGTGAAGTGGCGTATCAGGTAGTAGCTCTGCATGGCGACGTAGAATCCGCTACCTATCTTTTCGGCCATGCGCAGTTCGGGGGTGTCGCAAGGCAGGGACTCTCCGCCTTTCCAGACGGCTATGGCCATCAGTCCCGTCGTTAAAACCCATGTCAAGCCACCAACCCACTTGTCCCATAGGTTGAGGCGTCCATGTCGCTGTAACACTAAAATCGTCAGCGACAACAGCCACGAAGCGGGAATGAAGAGTGCCATATTGAGCATCACGCCCTGTGTGACGCCCATCATGCGCCAACCTAATATTAATTGTAGCAGAAACTGCAGGCCTATAAGGGTCGTGCCTCCAATCATCAGGACTTTGGCACGTATCAGCACACTTTCATTGTCCTTGATACGTAGCATGAGCAGCTTCAATGTGAGCAGCACCATCACTACTACGGAGGCAAATTGCATCTGTTCAAGTGTCATGTGTTTGTGATTTTGATTGAGTCGGTAATTGTCTGTAATCCAGTTTTCGGGTGCAAAGATACAAAATTATATGGTAAATGGGCTGTTTTTTTGTGACTTTTTTTAAGAATTGTCACAGCTAAATGACGATTTCGTCACACGTTTGTTGTTTTTGTCACACTTATTCGCGGATACATTCCTTATCTTTGCACTCGAAATACTAAGTAAACCGACCGTAAACCTTTCCATATTAAAAAGAGGATTATTAATCAACCATTAAAAATAGAATGAAAAAGATTGTTTGTATTGCAAGTGTATGCTTGTTGGCATTTGCCAGTTGCTCAAGGGACATTGATCTGTATGAAGGTCCCGCTCCTGTTGCAGAGAAGTCGGCAGAAGATAAGGCTAACGACAATGCATTCAAAGTGTTTGGCATCCATTTCGACCCCAACCAGGACTGGTGCTCTACCGTTTCTGGCGAGGTAACCATTCATTGCGATGCCAGTGTTCTCAAGGTACAGCTCCTGGCTGAGGTTAAGGAGATTGTAGACGAGAAAGTCACAGAGGAAACGACTGCTAATGGTATTTCGGTGCTGAATGAGAAAGATACGAATGGCGCCACTACCTTGAAATTGGCGTATGATGCTCCGAAGGACTATCTCGCACTCTATGTTGGCTTCCAGACAGCCAGTTCTTACTATGTGCAGAAGGTGGAAGGAAATGCCGTTTCTTTCGATTGTTCCGCCAATTCTCGTCGTTTTACCCGTGCAGCAGACTACACTTTGCCAAATCGCGAATTCAAGCTTGCCGCGGTGACAAATTCCTATCTTTCGGATGTCCAGCCTAATGACGGAAAGCTTTATGCACTGTCGGATGATGACTATAGGGCTTTGAGAATGGTTTCTCAGGACTATACCAAGACTTTCAAGGCTGTCTTCGATGCAATGGTGTTTTCTGTTTTCCCCAATGGCCGCTATGACGACGACGGTAACCGCATTAACAATCTGGTAAAGGTGAACGAGATCGGTTTTACCAACGAGAATTCCTATGGCTATGCCACAAAGGGCACACCCGTTGTTGTGACTCCCGTCTATAAGCGTGATGGTTCTCCTGATTATGGCTGTGAAGTTCACTACTCTCAGCTCTACTACTATTATTATTCAGATGCTGAGTATGCAGCAGCTTCCGACAAGGTGGCATTCCTGAAGAGCCTGCCAAAGTTCCAGGCTATTCCCTTTGGCCACTGCTACAATGATTCTGAGGATGGTATTATTGAGAAGCGTGGCTCCTTTGCACTTCTCTATTACGGTAGCTGTACCTCCAGTGAGACTACCATCGGGGTCGGTACTACGGGTTCCTTTGATTTCCCCACCGGCACCAAGATTGGCTTCATGGTTCGCGCCAATACCGAATTGTCTCCGAAAAAGAAGGGTGAGTGCTATTTGGACGGTCGTCTGAACGATGTCATCAACACTGATAAGAGTCAGAACTTCTGGAACTCTCGTCTCAATCGCAATGATCCGCGTGCAGCATGGCTCAACCTGAACGACCATCTGCTGCTCTGCTGGGAGTCGGGTACTGATGCCGACTTCAACGATATCATTCTCGAGGTCAATGGTCTTGGTGGCATTACTCCTCCTCCCCCCGTGTATCCGCAGGTCTATACCTTCTGCTTCGAGGATACTAAGGAGAAAGGCGACTACGACATGAATGACGTTGTGATTCGTGCTATCCGTAAGAACGAGACGACGGTCCAGTACAGCATCATTGCCTGTGGTGCCCATGATGAGCTGACTGTTTGCAATATCAACAGCGCCCCCATCTTCGACGACAAGGAAATTCACAGCCTCTTTGGTAAGCAGCCCAGCGAGTTTATCAATACCCAGAACGGTGCAGAATACATCAAGCCTGTGATCGCCACTGTAACGGTTGATCCTTCGTTCAGCTTCCTCGACAAGGAGACACAGCCCTATATCCACGATATAACCACTGGTATAGACGTTCATGTATCAGAGAAGGGCCAGAATCCTTACGGCATCCTGATTCCTAATACTTTCCTGTATCCGATAGAGAGGACATGTATCAAGGATGCCTATAGCCAATTCAACAAGTGGGGTGAGAATGCCATTACCTCTACGCTGTGGTACCTCAACTCGGCTGCAGCATCGTCAAGAGTCTACAACAATTAATTTCTATCGATTAAATCGGGATAATTAAAACTTTTAACCGCCGACGATAACGCGGAGCCCATGAGCTTCCAGTTGTCGTCGGCATTTTTGTTGCAGTTCCTCTGAGGGGGCCTCCATCGGCACATGCTGTGGGTTGTAGCTGCTCCACATGCGGCGGTGCTTGTCGCGGCCTACGTCGTGGTAGGGTAGGAGATGGACGACAAGGCTCTCCGACTGGGGTAGGCTGTTAAGAAAAATAGCGGTTTCGTCGATGTTTTTCTCATCGGCATTGATGCCGTCGATCAAGGGAATGCGGATCACGAAGGGGTGTTCGTTCTTGGCTATGCGGCGAATGTTCTCCAGTATCAGCTCATTGGGAACTCCTGTGTAGCGGCGATGCTTCTCGCTGTCCATTAGTTTCAGGTCTACTAATAGCAGCTCGCATTCGGCGGCTACCTGGTCAACCACCTCGGACTGGGCGTAGAGCGTGGTGTCTACGGTGCGGTGGAATCCGCGTCGCCCTAATTCGCGCAGTATCTCTATCGTGTAGTCAGGGTGCATCAGCGGCTCGCCGCCACAGAGTGTGACGCCGCCACCGCTGTCGGTCATGATGTCGCGCTCCTTTTCTATTTCTGCCATCAGGGCCTCCATTGTCCATTCCCGACCGCACATTTCCAGCGCGGTGGTGGGGCATTCCTCGGTGCAAAGGCCGCAAGCGGCGCATTGGTCCTTCGCGAGAACAATGCCATCAGGTGTCATTTCTATCGATTGTTGCGGGCAAACCGCAACACACGAACGACAGCCGATGCACTTCGAACGCTTGTAGAGCACTTGCGGCTGTGGTGACCAGCTTTCAGGGTTATGACACCATACACAACGTAGTGGGCATCCCTTCATGAAGATAGTGGTGCGGATGCCCGGCCCGTCGTTGATGGCGTAGCGTTTAATGTCGAAAATCAGCGGTTTCACCGAGGAATATTAAATGTTTTAATAGGCTTCGTTCTCTGTTCTGGCTATGATTTCGTTCTGCAGCTGCTCGGTCATGTCGTTGAAGTAGTCGCTGTAGCCGGCGACGCGGACCAGCAGGTCGCGGTACTCATCAGGGTGCTGCTGGGCGTCGTGCAGGGTGGCGGTGTCAACGATGTTGAACTGGATATGGTGGCCTCCGAACTTGAAGTAGGTGCGGATGAGCGAGGCGAGCTTCCGCTGGTCTTCCTCGCGCTTCAATAGTTGCGGCACGAAGCGGACGTTGAGCAGCGTGCCGCCCGACTTCGTCTGGTCGAGCTTGCCGAGGCTCTTGATGACCGCCGTGGGGCCGTGGGTGTCGCTACCGTGGGCGGGACTGGTTCCGTCAGAGATGGCGAAATGAGCAAAGCGGCCGTTGGGCGTGGCTCCGCACACACTGCCGAAGTAGTTGTGGCAGGTGGTCGACAGCATGTTCAGTTGTGTCTTGCCGCCTCGGGTGTTGGGGCGTCCCTCGATGGCCTTCACCAAGTCTTCATAGACCCTTACGGCAATCTCGTCGGCGTAGGCATCGTCGTTGCCGAAGAATGGGGTGTGGTTGCGGATATAGGCTCGCATGACAGCCCCTCCTACTGCCCCCGAGGGGGCTTCATTACCCTGCAGTGGATTTGTATCCCCCTCGGGGGATGAAAGGGGGGCTGAAGGGGCTCCCCAGTTATTCTTGCACGCCTCTAACATCTCCTCCATCGTATATCTGTGATCCTCAAACACATGCTTCTTCAGGGCGGTGAAGCTGTCGGTGATGGTGCCGAGACCCGTACACTGGATATATGTGGTGTTATAGCGGGCACCACCGCTGTAGTAGTCGCGGCCCTTTTCGATGCAGTCGTCAATATAGAGGCTAAGGAAGGTGGCCGGCGCGTAGAGCGAGAACATGCGCTCGATGTAGTTGTTGACGCTCAGTTTCAGGTTCACGAAGTACACCATCTGGCGGTGCCAGGCGTCGTACAGCTCTTCGAAGGTTTTGAACTCTCGCGGGTCGCCCGTTTCTAAGCCGAGCTTCTTGCCCGTCTCTGGGTCAATGCCGTTGTTCAGCGTTATCTCTAAGATCTTCGGTGTGTTCAGGTAGCCCGTCAGCAGATAGGCCTCCTTGCCGAAGGCGCCCACCTCGATGCAGCCTGAGCAGCCGCCCTCGCGGGCATCTTCCAAGGTCTTGCCTTCGCGCACGAGTTCCTTGATATAGGTGTCGGGATTGAAGATCGAGGGGTAGCCGTGACCCTGACGAATCACCTTGATACCTTCAAGCAAGAACTCGTCGGGCGTGTTCTGAGCAATATGGATGCTCAGGCCGGGCTGCAGCTCGTGCAGCTCCTCCTGTATCTCAAGGATCATGTACGACAGCTCGTTGGTGGCACTCCGTCCCTCGCGGTCCACGCCGCCGATGTTGATATTCGTAAAGTCGTTGTAGGTGCCGCTCTCCAAGGCCGTCACCCCCACCTTCGGCGGTGCCGGCTGGTTGTTGAACTTAATCCAGAGACAGCTCAGCAGCTCTTTCGCTTCGTCGCGGGTCAGCGTGCCCTCGTCGATACCCTTTTGGTAGAACGGCCACAGATGCTGGTCGATGTGCCCCGGGTTCATCGAGTCCCATCCGTTCAGCTCGGTCACCGTGCCGAGGTGCACGAACCAATACATCTGGATGGCCTCCCACAGGTTGCGCGGCGCATGGGCCGGCACCCATCGGCACACCTCCGCAATCTTGCGGAGCTCGCGAATGCGAAGACCCACCCCCGTCCCCTCCCTGCGATGGAGGGGCTGGGGGAGGGTCTTTTCCAACTCCTCCGCCATCCGCTCCGCCAGCTCCGCATGCCTTTCGGCAAACAGGATGGCGGCGTCGCACGAGATGGCCATTGCCTCTAACTCCTGCTGCTTGTCGGTGGCCTCGGGGTCGTAGATGTAGTCGAGCTCGGCGATGCGCTTCTCGATGCGGGCCTTCACGTCTAAGAGTCCCTCGTGGTACATCTTACCGTCCATCGCCGTATGACCGGCGGCCCGCTGCTCCATGAACTCGGTGAACACACCGGCGTGGTAGGCCTCCTCCCACTCTTTCGACACGTGGTTGAAGATGCGCTCACGCTGCGTCTTGCCCTTCCAGTAGGGTATCACCTCGCGCTCGTAGGTGTCGATGTCCTCCTGACTGATGGTGTAGCGCTGCAGCTCCCGCTCGTTCAGCGTGTGCAGGTCCTCCACCGAGTGGCACGTCAGTTCGGGAAACGTGGGTACCGCCTTTGGCAGCGGCCCGCGCTCACCCACTATCAGCTCGTCGTCGCCGATGTAGATGGTCTTTTTCTTGCAGATCTCATAGAAGTTTCTGGCGCGTAGCACGGGTGTCGGCATCGTGCCGTAGTGCTCTTTGTAGAAGGCGGTCTCTATCAGGGCCCGCTCTATCGAGAGCGTGGTTGGGGTGTCGAAGTTCTGCTGGCGCAGGCGACGTATGCGCTCGTTCATGCCATTCAGGTTCTCGGGGTGCTTAATGCTGTAGTTCATAATTCTCTATAATTTTCGGCAAAGGTACGCATTTCTTCTGATATTACCAAATTTTCCACCGAAATCTGTCTCCCATATACGACTCCCCATCCCCTACCATAATTTCAATTGTCCCCATGACTGAAACAATTAAAAAAGTGTGCCCCCTGTGCCCCTTTTTAACCTAACGCGCTGACTATATGTATGTTGGAGGGGGCACTGTAGGTCAAAAAGTGTGCCCCTAAGGTGCCCCCTGGGTGCCCCCCAAAGGCCCTTTTTGAAAAATTTGGTGCCTCTAAAGTAGGAAAAGGCACCGAGTTTCGGGGAGTTTAGCACCGAGTTATTACCGTTTGCGTACGCCCAAACAACTGTTTGCGTATACCCAAACAACTGTTTGCGTACGCCCAAACAACCGTTCGCGTATACGCAAACGCTGTTGTTGAAATTTTTTGAGGGGCACCCAGGGGGCACACAGGGGGCACACTTTTAGGCCAGTGTGCCCCCAAATAAACATCTGAAAAACAGTTAATTAACCACATTTGGGGGCAGAGGGGCACGCTTTTTCGTTTTTTTAGCCATGGAGACAGTGGATAGTGGAGGACTCCCCTTACCGCTCTCCCCTCCCATGTAGGGGAGGGGCTGGGGGTGGGGTCAGTAATAAGACACCAACCCTTACACCCCGCCCCCAGCCCCGCCCCTTAGAGGGGTGGGGAGTTGAGGGACTTGGTGGGCACCCGCCCCTTAAAGGGGTGGGGAGTTGAGGGACTTGGTGGGCACCCGCCCCTGGGTGGGGAGTTGAGGGACCTAGTGACCACCCCTTAAAGAGGGGTGGGGAGTATAACAGGAATATGTTACACGGAAATCACAGAAGGTTTAGCGCTTTTCTGTGATTTCTGTGATTTCTGTGTGAATTAAAAAAACGTTCGCAAAATTTGGCGCTTTGCCCACTTATTCGTAACTTTGCACGCAGAAATATTTTTTAATCAATTATATGAATACTAACCAGCAATTCAGAGTCTTTACGGCACGTACAGCCATCACGCTGCTCGTTGTGTTGTTCGCCAACGTTACGGCGTGGGCGCAAGGGATATTAATAGTACACGTAAGATATATTATTACGGACCCAGATAATCTCGAGGCGTGTGCCTCGGTGGTTGAGCACAAGGATTGTGCTTCGGTGACTATTCACGACCAAGTGACAATTGGTGGAAAAAACTATACCGTGACAAGCATTGGTGATGGTGCTTTTGCGGGGTGTGCCAGCCTTAAGGACGTCATCATGGAGGGTAGCGTGCCACCATCGCTTGGAACAGGTCTTTTCGAAGGTTGCGATAATCTCAGTCATATCATCGTGCCAAAGGAAGCCTACGACAGCTATGTTCAGGCTTGGTGGAATAGCGGATATCTAGACCTTGTTAAGTTCGATAACGGCAGCGGTTTAATCTGCTACTGCGGATACTGCGGTAGTGAGAACGACGGTAAAAACCTGATATGGCGGCTAACCGATGAAAGCGAGAACGGGGAAGATCCAGACGGCATCCGCGAGACGCTGACCATCAGCGGTAGTGGCCACATGGAGGCGTATAGCCCAATTCCTATAGACGAATATTCAAATCCTTTCCTTGCCCCTTGGTACAACCATCGTGAAAACATCAACAATGTCAATATTGGGAACGGCGTGACCAGCATCGGAAACTATGCCTTCTATGATTGCTGCGAGATTGGAGCTGTTACCATCCCGTCAGCGGTGTCCGAAATCGGTGAAAAAGCTTTCTATAGCTGTCCTAATCTTACTACCGTTTTTATGCAGAATGGCTATGCCCCTATGCTTGGTGCTGATGCCTTCAGTCAAGATGTCAGTATCATCGTGCCGATGGGTGCTGGCTATGGCTATTGCAATGCCGATGAAATGTTGGGATGGTCTGGCTATACCAGTCAGATTTGTTATGATAATGGTGTAAGTGTGATGTGCGGCCCCCACCTTACATGGTATATCGACGAGAACGATGTCCTATTTATTAACGGACCATTTATCGAAAATCTTGAAGACCCATCGAACTCATACCAAAACGCTGACCCAGAAACGATGTACAACTATGATACTGGGGGGACTGACGAATCTATAGATTATTCGGTTGCGGCTCCTTGGTGCGATTACCGATCAACCATCAAGGAAATCTGTATTGACGACAGAGTGAGCAATATCGGCCATTGCGCCTTCTATGGCTGTAATGACGTCCAGACGGTTTACCTTCCTCAAAAGCTACAGGTAATCGGCAATAGTGCTTTCGAGGGATGTATCTTGCTTACATATATTGATCCCAATCCAGACACCGGCAACACCATCCCTGCTACTGTGACCAGCATTGGCAACAGAGCCTTTGTGGATTGTAGCAGCCTTCAAACAATCGAAATCCCCGCAAACGTGACCCGCATTCACGAAGAAGCTTTCATGTTCTGCTATGCGCTCAGTTCGGTGAAACTGTATTCCGAAGAACCGCCAACATTGGATGATCATGTGTTTGAGGATTGCGATGCCCTCAAGCAAATCATCGTGCCCGATGGTGCTGCCTACGCCTACTGCACTACCGTGGGGTGGGGTAGCTACGCCAGCATCATTGAAGACGTTTCTGGAAACGGCGCTATGTGTGGCGACGATGTCCTGTGGACCTACGACAGCGAGAGCGGTACCCTTACCATCAGCGGTACGGGGCCGATGTACGACTACGACGCACCAGAAGATGATGAACCGAAAGTTAGTCCGTGGTATGACTCGCATAGTATCGCAACAGTTGTCATTGGTAGCGGTGTGACACGTGTCGGCAGCAATGCCTTCTCGTATTGTCATAATCTCAGCAGCATCACCATCCCTGCCTCTGTGACGAGCATCGGCGACAAAGCTTTCTATGGATGCAATGATTTAGTGGTCACTGTCAAGGCCACTACGCCTCCTGTACTGGGAGGAGGTGCCTTCGAAGACATTTCCTTCTGTAGCAGGATTGTTGTGCCTAACGGCTCACTTGAAACATACGCCAATAACAATTATTGGAAATCACTACTCTTCTATTTGGAAGACCAGAACGGCAATAATGTCTTGCACGGCTACTGTGGCGCCCCCAATGTGAACGGCGGCGAGGACGTTGCATGGAGTTACGACAGGCCGAACAGTGTTCTGACTATTAGTGGTACTGGCGATATGGATGACTATTCCAGAAGTGAAGACAAAGTCCCATCATATTATGAACTCTTAAAGGATAAAGCATGTGTGGTTGTTGTCGGTGATGGCGTGACCAGCATTGGCAAGGATGCATTCGCTGACTTCACTGAACTTAATATTCTGACTATCGGCCGTGATGTGAAGAGAATTGGCGACGGTGCCTTCAATTGTTGCCCCTGGCTGACGGATGTCGTCTTTCCTGACGGCTTAACCACTATCGGTGCGAATGCCTTTAGTTATGCCTTCGTAGGTGATGAATACTGCGATTTTGTGCCGCTTACTATTCCCGCTACCGTGACCAGCATCGGTGCCTGTGCTTTTTTGGGAACTAACGTGAAGGAAGTCGTTATTGAGGCCAGAACACCGCCGGTAAGCGATGAGGGTATCTTCGATAATTGCAATCAACTCAGTAGCATCACAGTACCCTACTCAACCTTGGTAGCATATAAGAAAGTTTGGAGCAGCTATGCCAATAAAATCGTGCCATCAGAGGTGCCAACAAACATGTTTGAAACTTCTGGCAGTGAGAACGATCCCTACGTCATTAACACCATTGATCAGCTCGACTTTGTAACCCACTGCGTCAATAACAGGTTGGGTAACTATGCCAAAGCCACAAGTTATTACAGGCTTGGTGCCGACCTCAAGTATACCTATCTGGATGACGATGTGCCCAACTTTACGGCCATTGGTACTCTTGACAATCCATTTGAGGGGCACTTCGACGGCGACGGCCACACCATTAGCGGCATCCGTATCTATATGGGTGGCAGCGATACAAGCATAGATAATAATCAGGGACTCTTTGGCTGTTTAGAGAACGGCGCGGAGGTGAAGGACGTTACGTTAGACGACTGCCGCATCACTGGTTATAAGAATGTAGGTGGCATCGCAGGACGTAATAAGGGTACCATTACGGGCTGCCGCGTCACCAACACCGTCACCATCAATGCCGTTTCCAGTAATGCAAATAATCATGGTGGTATCGCGGGTAGTAACACTGGCACCATCCAAAACTGCATCAGCTCGGCAAATGTCATCTCTGACCCCGACTTGAACATCCTCAGGTACTATGGCGGCATTGTGGGCAACAACGGCAGTTATATCTTGAAAGGCAATAAAGTACTGGGAGCCACCGTGACCTCGACTTCTAATGGCACGCATGGTGCTATTGCTGGTAATGGCAATGACGGTGGTACCTATCAAAACAATCTCTATAGCAATTGCACCGTTGGTAAAGAATCTAACAACATTGGTATCGGCAATTATATTATTAAAGGAAGTTCTATCGGAGCGACCGATATAGTCAAGAATAACGGAGCTCGCCATGTCGATCGTGGCGATGCTAACGCCGATGGCAGTGTTTCGGTCACAGACATTGCAGTGGTGGTAAACGAAATCTTGCAAATTTCCAACACCGTTATTTCCTTCTACGGTGCCGATGCCAATGACGACCTCAATGTCACCGTCACCGACATTGGCGTTATCGTTGACATGATTCTCGGCAACAGCGGTGGCAATGCCAGTGCCCGCCGGATGACCGACGAAGGGCCGGAGCCGCAGTAATGTCATGTCACACGGAAATCACGGAAATCACAGAAAAGTGCCCCCAGATTACCGGTGTTATTTCAGTGATTTCCGTGATTTCCGTGTGACATTACTAACCTACGGCATAGGCTTCGTAAACTCATTGACCTTTTTGTGCTTGCTGATTTGCAAGTTGGTCTTTGGGAAGTATTCCCCTATGAGGTTGTAAAGGTCGGGGTCGAAGAGCTGGAGCTCCTCGCGGGTGTTGCACCAGTTGTGCTTGCCATCGTTGTAGGGCATCTCGGCGTTGACGTTGAACCAGTCCTGCACACCTTCGGCAAAATACTCCATGCGGTCGGTCTCGCGGTAGGTGCCGGCAAGAATACCCTTGGCCTTCGCCTGCTCGTAGAGCTGCTGCAGGCGGTCGTCGAAGGTGGAGTCGACCTGAATGATGCCAATGCAGTGGATGGCGTGTGCAAACTCATGGATGAGAATGTCCTCGGCGTGGTATTTGTCTATCTGGTAGGCTAATACGTTCTCCTCGGCACAGCTGGTGAGCGGTTCCTCGATGGTGCCGCCAAGACCACGTGCCCGCAAGTCCCAGTTCAGGGCGGTGTCGTTGACCAGGTAGTGGTGCTCGGGTAGGTCGGTTGTGCCTTCGTAGCGGGCCATGATGGCTATTCTGGCGTTGGAGCGCTTCATCACCTCGATGATCTTCGGGTCGAGCATCGACGTCATGGCGTAGAGCGTGCGGTGGGCGGCGACGAAGGCCGAGTCGGGTACGCGCCAGGACGAGACGAGCGGCAGCCCGTTGACGTCGACATACTTGGTGTAGAACTTGTCGTAGCCTAAGGAGTCGGGCACCGACGTTACCACGCACTCTGGCACGTTGAGATTTTCTTCGGGGGCGGTGGCGGCGTCATCGCTGACGGGACGAGAAGGGTGGCAGGCTGTGAGCAACAGGAGTGCCATGATGGGGAGTAATGATTTCATGTAAGTATAGGTTTTGATATATCAGGATGGCAAAGATACGAAGAATGTGCAGCAAAATCAAAGGATTAACACAGATTAATATTTAATTGTGTGTAATTATTCTGATTTTTTGTATCTTTGCGCTCAAATCGTTAGTATAAATTCGTAAATAGTTAAACAAAATGGCAACATTAACAAACGACAAACTGGTCATCGTCGGTGCAGGCGGTATGATCGGCTCAAACATGGTCCAGAGCGTGCTGATGCTCGTTCACGGCGTTTACGACGAGATGTGTCACTGTGCCTTCCCCGGCGCAAACATCAGCTATACCGTCGATGCCGCTGAGGCTTTCACGGGTGCGAAGTACATCATCTCCAGCGGCGGTGCTCCCCGTAAGGAGGGCATGACCCGCGAAGACCTGCTCAAGGGCAACTGTCAGATTGCCGCTGAGTTCGGTGAGAACATCAAGAAGTACTGTCCCGACGTGAACCACGTCGTCGTCATCTTCAATCCCGCCGATGTGACAGCCCTTACGGCTCTTATTCACTCTGGTCTGAAGCCCAACCAGCTTACCTCGCTGGCCGCTCTCGACTCCACCCGTCTGCAGCAGCAGCTGGCTCAGGAGTTTGGCGTGCAGCAGGACAAGGTGACGGGTGCCTACACCTATGGCGGTCACGGCGAGCAGATGGCTGTCTTCGCATCGAAGGCAATGATTGACGGCAAGCCCCTCTCAGAGTTCACCCTCTCCGACGAGCGCTGGGCTGAGATCAAGCACATGACCACCCAGGGTGGTAGCAACATCATCAAGCTGCGCGGCCGCTCTTCGTTCCAGAGCCCTGCCTATCAGGCTGTCAAGATGATTGAGGGTGCTATGGGCGGCGAACCCTTCAAGTGGCCTGCTGGCTGCTACGTGAACAGCGATGAGCTTGGCTTCAAGAACGTTATGATGGCTATGCCCACCGTTATCGACAAGAATGGCGTACACTTCACTGCTCCCGAAGGCACGGCTGAGGAGATGGCTGCTCTCCAGGCTTCCTACGAGCATCTGCAGAAGATGCGTGACGAGATTATCGGCCTCGACATCATTCCTGCCGTAGCTGACTGGAAGTCGGAGAATCCGAACCTGTAACAGAGAAGTCTTCTTAGACATAGATTGGACTGGTTGTCACTGCGGTGATAATCAGTCCAATTTGTATCTTAATGCATGCGCTTGAGGAAATCAACCAGGTACTTGCGCCAGTTTTCCCACGAATGGGCGCCGTCGGTTTCGACATAGGTATAAGGGTAATTGTGGCTGTCGAGCAAGGCGCGGTATTTGCCGTTCATTTTCATCAGGAAGTCATCACGCCCGATGGCTATGTAATACAGGCGGGGCGCATGTTCGAACTGGCGCTGCAGCTTTTCCTCTAAGCGGTTGTAGATGTCGATGTCCTCAATCCTACTGGAGAGCTTTGGGGGGCGTGCCATCTTGTCTTTGATCAGCGCCATGACGTTACGGAACCGCTGCATGTTATGGTTGATACGTTCCATCTTGATGATGTTGTTCTCGTTGAGCATGTTTGACGTCTGGGCCGAGAAAAGCCCTACACAGTCGAACATGTCGGGATTGTTGAGCGCGATAAAGAGCGTATGCAGGCCTCCCATCGACAGTCCGGCAATGGCCCGGTGCTGCTTATCGGCCTTGACGCGGTAGTGCTTCTCGGTGTATTTCACTATTTCGCGTACGAACGACTTCTCATACTTGCCTAACCATGAGCTGATGTTGTTGCCCGTCGGTTTCTTGTTCATGTAAGGACTCTCGCCGGGGGCAGCGTCGAGTTCGACATTGCCGTTAGGCATGACCACAATCATGGGCTTCATGCTGCCCTGCTGAATCATATTGTCGAATATCTGGCAGGCCCGGCCATAGTCGGCCCACGAGGTCTCGTCGCCTCCCGACCCGTGCAGCAGGTAGAGTACCGGGTAGGTGTCGTCACCCCCGGCGTCGTAGTCTGGTGGGGTATAGATAAACATCCGTCGCTGTGACATGCCGTTGAGCGTCGAAGGATACCACACCTTGTCGATCTTGCCGTGGGGTACGTCCTTGTCAAGGTAGTAGTCGGCTACGTCGCCTTCCACGAAGAAGAAGTTCATCTGTAGATTCACGTCACGTGTGACGCGGCTGTTCTCTGGGTCCAGCATCTGCTTGCCGTTCTTCAGATAATAATAGGTGTACATCTCTGATGGCAGGGAATCGGTGTGGTAGGTAAATGTGTCGCCTTGGCGTTCCATTTTGTACTTTCTCTCCGACAGCATCAGCACCATTTTCTTCGCATCAGGAGCCTTCAGCGTGAAGGTCACCGAGTGGTCGGCGTTCACGACAGGCTGCTGTGCCTGTGCGGCACAGTGACAGGGGAGTCCGGCAACCAGAAGTAGCTTAGAACATGAGACCCACACGGAATGAAATGCCTTCCAAATCGTCTTTGCCTGTTTCATCTTCATGTCCCTTCAGCTGTTGAAACGAATAGCCCAGTGTCAGATAGCCGGCGGTCTTCGGCGAGATACCAAAGCTCATACCGGCGGAGGGATTCAGGTAGAAACCCTTGAACCCCTTGATGGAATAGCCTGCGCGCCCCTCGATGAATGGTGATATGCGTGTCTTGAGCAGATAGATCTTCGCATCGGCAAACAGCGGAATCGTGCTTTCCGAATACGACATCTTCAGGCCGTCGTTCTCATACTCAATATGCTGAATGCCCAGTCCCAGTCCTAAAAAAAGGAACGGGTAGAACTGATAGCCATGCACGGTAAATAATCCCGATGTCACGATCCGCGAGTCAGCCGCATTGACGTCACGCCCATATTCGATAGACCCGACATACCGTCGCGGGTGCCAGTTTCGGTGCGCCAGCAAATTGTCTTCCTGCGTGTTGACGACATAGATGCGTACACGTTCCTTGGCGATGCGTTCAATGTCGCTGAATGCACACACCAGAACGCCGCCGTCAATGGTCTCCATGCGCAGGCTGTCACTGGGATAGAGCTCCTTGTAAAACCCCTTGATGACGCTGCCATTCTTCAGGAACACGACGTCGCGGTATTCCTGTGCACAAGCTGTCGATGGCAGGCATGCTAAGCATAGCAACACTATGGTCAATCGTAATAGCTGTTTCGTCCTCATCATTCATTCCGATTTTGTAATCCTGCCACAAAGGTAGGGAAAAAAAACGAAAGCGCAAACAATTATGGTGGTGAAATATGGCTGTATGAATATTTTTTTATACCTTTGCAACCGATATGGCACTAATAAAAAGTTACCGTGGTCTGAGCCCAAAGTGGGGCAAGGACTGCTATTTCAGCGAGAACGCCACAATAGTTGGCGATGTGACGATGGGCGATGAATGCTCGGTGTGGTTCAATGCGGTGGTGCGTGGCGACGTGGCTCCCATTACCATTGGCAACTGCACGAATATTCAGGACGGCAGCTGTGTGCATGTGACCCACGAGACGGGTCCGACGCACATCGGCAACTACGTGACCATCGGCCATAACGTTACCGTTCACGCTTGCACCATCCACGACAATGCGCTCATCGGCATGGGGTCTACCCTGCTCGACGGCTGCGAGGTGGGTGAGGGAAGTATCGTGGCTGCCGGAGCCTTAGTGTTGCAAAACACCAAGATTCCCGCCGGAGAGATCTGGGGCGGCGTGCCGGCCAAGTACCTGAAGCCCGTACGACCCGGACAGACCGATAACGCTAAGCACTATGTGGCGTACTCGAAGTTCTACTTGAGTGAAGAGTGAAGACGAAGAGATTTGTGTTGGCGATGGTGACGGCGGTGCTGTTGGTGCCGCAGCCGGCGGTTGCGCAAGTAGAGATTCCTGACACCATTCATGGAAAGGGCTTCTTTATAGGACAGCTGAACCTGGCCAAGCACATCATGGACTTCTTCCTCGATAAGCGCGATGCGTCGAACGCCGCGAAGCTCGATTCCAACTACATAGGCTATTATCCTGAGAAGCTGATGTTCTCGGGTGGTCTTGCCCAGTCGGGCGGGTGGCTGTCGATACAAGACGACGACAGCTCGTTCAAATTGGGCAGCGACATATCGAGATCCCTCAGCTTGAGAGCCTGCTATCGCGGGTTGGCGATGGTATTCGCCTTGAACCCCTTCAATATGTTTGGCAATACCGACTCGGAGTTCGATATCAGTTTCTATGGCGACAAGCTGGTGCTGGACTTTGTCTACCAGAACTCCACTTCATTGTCAGGCACCTATACAGGCACCTACACTCCTACGAATGAAAAGGAGGAAGAAGAAGAGTATTCACTTGACGTCGGATTCCTCAATCGCCGAACATTGTCGTTTGGCGCGATGTATGTGTTTAATTCGCGCCGCTTCTCATACGCTGCTGCTTTTGACCAAACTTGTATTCAGAAACGTTCTTGCGGCAGTTTGTTACTGGGTGCACATTATCTGTACAACCGTCTGCGTATAGACATGGATTTTCTGGATAATATCTATATGCGAAGCAAGATGCTTGGTGTTGGCGGCGGCTATGGCCATAACTTTGTGCTGCCTAAGAAATGGCTCATTAGTGCATCGGTACTTGCCGAAGTAGGGGTGTGGACTCGGAATTATGTTGAGCTTTCTCCGGCATTTGCTGCCTTTATGATAGGAGGCATGATAGAGGATGGTGAGGAAATTCCCGCAAACTTTGAACTTGAAGATACGTACACCTACGACACGATGCCCATCATTTTGATTCCCCGTTTAGCTGTCGTTCATCATTTTGGCCGTTTCTTTGCCGGATTCACCGGCTTGGGGACTTTCCCAAACCTCCTTTTCGGTCTCCGACTGTAGGGATGATGTTAGCCACTACATATTCTGACTGGGTACCGATGCGGAACTTGCCGCCCCAGATGCCGATGCCAGAGGAAACGTAGTAACGCGTGTTGCCACGTTGATGGTTGCCCCATGAACATTCGTAGATGTTGTCGGTAATCCAGGAGATGGGCCATACCTGTCCGCGATGGGTGTGACCACTAAGCTGGAAGTCGATACCAGCAGCCTCGGCGCGGTCGAGGTCGTAGGGCTGGTGGACGAGGAGGATGGTGTATAGTGGATCGTGGATGGTGGATTGTGGATGGTGGATGGTGGAGGTGAGAAGGTCGGTGACACTCTTGCGACGCATGTTCATGCGATCGTCACGACCGATGATGACGATGGTGGAGTCGATGATGGCGGTGCTGTCGATAAGCAGGTGAATGCCGGCATCGCGGAAGAACTGTTGGGCCTCGGGCGAGCCGCTGAAATACTCATGGTTTCCCAAGCAGGCATAGACGGGTGCCTTCAGCCGGTGGAACTCCTCGGCCATACGCTCTTCTGTCAAAGGACGCATGCTCCCGTCGATAACGTCGCCGGCAATGAGTACAAAATCAGGATTCTCGGCATTGATCATGTCGATCCAGCGTGCCAGTTCCTTACGCCGGTTGTGATAGCCTAAGTGCAGGTCGCTCATCATAACTACCTTATATTCATGTGTCAGCTTTTTCTCTGTCGGTAGCTCTATACGCACGCGTACCTTATTATTATAATGGATGTTGCCATAGACGAAGAGGATGACCATGAACACGAGGATGATGGCTGCTGTCCAGCCGTTCTGGTAGAGCCACGAACGAGGCACGAGGCGAACAAGCCGTCCAAAGTCGAGAGCGAGGAACAGCATGACCAGATAGAGCATGATGAAGATGCTGGAAGTGGACACTTCGTAGCAGGCGGAGGCTAAGGGTAGGGGAAGCGTGTCGAACCGTCGGCCGAAGTTGAGAAACAGCATAAGGAACGAGCCTATGACAAGCGTGATGACAAGGCAGCGCCAAACGGGAGCTACGGGTAGCAGCGTCCAAATGTGCCAAGTTAAATAAGCGCCGCCCAACAAGGGTAGCGCCATAAAGATAATCATCCACATCGGAATATAAAGTCTAATATAGTAGGTGTTGCTCCAGAACGTCTCTTGACGTAATTGCCAGCGGCCTGCCCTGACTGTTGCAGGGCTTCGGCATCGCTGTTGAAACGGTCCATGATGCGGGCGAAGTCCTCGTAGCTGCTGATTTCCAGTCCACCGCCACACTGCTTCAGCTCCTGTGCCTCCTGGAATTTGTGGTTCTCAGGACCGAAGATGACGGGCTTACCCCATACGGCTGCCTCCACCGTGTTGTGGATGCTCACGCCAAAACCGCCACCTACGTATGTCACGTCGGCATAGCGATAGATGCTGGAGAGAAGTCCGAAGCAGTCGATGATTAAAGCCTCACCCCCAGCCCCTCTCCCACTGGAGAGGGGAGTTGTAAGATTTGTGTAGCGTTCGACATGCCAGCCTGCTAACTTCTGTTCAATCTGCTGCAGGTGATCCTCGCCGATGACGTGGGGCGCAATGATGAGCTTCCAGTCGCGGTGCTCGTTGAAATAGCGGATAAAGATGTCCTCATCGGGTGGCCAGCTGCTACCAGCAACAAACACCTTTGACTTTTCATCCAAGAAGGCTTCAACTACCGGCAACTGCTTGGCAGCCTCCTTAATCTGGAGGACACGGTCGAAGCGTGTGTCGCCGGTGATGGTGACATCGGTGATGCCAATCTTAGCCAACAGTTCACGGCTTACCTCGTTCTGGACGAAGAAGTGGGTGAAGCACTTCAGCACCCGGCCATACTGATAACCGTACCACTTGAAAAAGACCTGATCGGGACGGAAGATGCTCGACACACTATAGACGGGAATATGGCGATGCTTCAGGATATGCAGGTAGTTGTACCAGAACTCGTATTTGATAAAGAACGCCATGACGGGGCGGATGGTGCGCAGGAAGCGACGGGCATTGGTAATCGTGTCGAGCGGCAGGTAGGTGATGATGTCGGCACCTTCGTAGTTCTTGCGGACCTCATAGCCTGAGGGTGAGAAGAATGTCAGTAGAATCTTGTATTCCGGATGATCACGGCGCAGCTGTTCCATCAGTGGCCGTCCCTGCTCAAACTCACCTAATGAGGCAGCATGGAACCACACGTACTGTGCCGACGGGTCTACTTTCTCTCTCAGAATCTTGAAAGCCTCCCGTTCGCCACGCCACATCTTGCGCACCTTCTCATTGAAGCGGCTATAGAAGGCCACTCCAAAGAGGTAGAGGTAGATGACAATGTTATACATAAGCCGAAGCCCCCCCTACTGCCCCCGAGGGGGCTTCTATAGTTTTACGCATATAGATTTCCTTCAATGGTTTCTAATACTTTATTTATATTGTTATACAACTCTTGGCTCGTAAATCGAATGACTCTATAGCCCATGGTCTCCAACCATTGCGTACGTTGGGCATCGCTTATGCTGCCTCTTAAATCTTACCCCCAGTCCGTTGGCTCTTAAATACTCCCAAAGGAGTGCCTCTGCTTCCGTTGGATGATTGCGGTTCTGCCGTGAGAAATCCTTAAGGAGTTGATACTGAGCAGTGTCGGCAGTCTGGTAGTCATACCCCATCACCGTTAATCATTTGTAGCCCCCTCGGGGGCAGAATGGGGGGCTCCCAACACATCAATCGCCCTCTTCATTCTTGCAATGGTTTCTTCCTTGCCAAGGAAAGCAGAGATGTCGAACATGCCTGGTCCCTTGCCCTCGCCGACGAGCGTCAGACGCCAGGCATTCATGATGTTGCCGAGCTTATACTCCTTCTGCTCTATCCACTGGTGGACAATCTGTTCCTGATTCTCCAATGAGAAGTCGTCGATGCCCTCGAGCACGCCGATGAGTTCCGTCAACTGCTGGGCAGAATCTTCCTTCCAACGCTTCTTGACGGTTTTCTCGTCGTATTCTGTCGGAGCCACAAAGAAGAACGAGCACAGGGGCCACAGCTCCTTGACGAACGAGACGCGGTCCTTCATCATCTCGCAGACTTTTGTCACACGTTCCAGCGTCTCCTGCTGACAGTGCTGCTGCACCTCTGGCAGCCACAGGCGGGCAATCTCCTCGGCACTCTTCTTCAGGATATACTCATGGTTGAACCAGATGCCTTTGTCGTAGGCGAACTTTGCACCGGCTTTCGAACACTTGGAGATGTCGAACAGCGGTACCAGTTCTTCGAGCGTGAATAGTTCCTGCTCTGTACCGGGATTCCAGCCCAATAGTGCCAGGAAGTTGATGACGGCCTCGGGGAAGTAGCCATCTTCGCGATAGCCGCGGCTCACGTCGCCCGTCTTCGGGTCGTGCCACTCCAAGGGAAATACAGGGAATCCTAATCGGTCGCCGTCGCGCTTCGATAACTTGCCCTTGCCATCGGGTTTCAACAGCAATGGCAGGTGAGCGAACTGTGGCATGGTGTCCTCCCAGCCGAAAGCCTGATAGAGCAATACATGGAGTGGGGCAGAGGGCAGCCACTCCTCGCCACGGATGACATGGGTGATTTCCATCAGGTGGTCGTCGACGATGTTGGCCAGGTGATAGGTCGGCAACTGGTCGGCACTCTTGTAGAGCACCTTGTCATCGAGGATGTCGGTCTTCACACGCACCTCACCGCGAATCAGGTCGTTGACCAATACCTCCTGTCCGGCTTCAATCTTGAAACGGACTACGTACTGATGGCCGGAAGCCACCAGCTGCTCCACTTCCTCCTTTGGAAGGGTCAGCGAGTTACGCATCTGACCACGGGTGTGGGAGTCGTATTGGAAATTCTGGATTTCGGCACGCTTGGCTTCCAACTCCTCGGGGGTGTCGAAGGCGATGTAAGCCTTGTCGGCATCCAGCAGCTGCTGAACATATTTCTTATAGATGTCGCGGCGCTCACTCTGACGGTAGGGACCTTTGTCACCTCCGAAGGATACACCCTCGTCGAACTTGATGCCCAGCCACTTGAACGACTCGATGATATATTCCTCGGCACCGGGTACAAAACGATTGGAGTCAGTGTCCTCGATACGGAACACCAAATCGCCGCCGTGCTGCTTGGCAAACAGATAATTATACAGGGCGGTACGTACACCGCCAATATGTAAAGCGCCCGTCGGACTCGGGGCAAAACGTACTCTTACTCTTCTTTCTGACATATTTGTTATTGAAATTTTGTGCAAAGATACGAATTAATTATTAATTATAAGCCTGACAATGCCGCTTTTTTCCAAAAAATAATTATGAATTACAAAATATTTCGTATCTTTGTGCCCTAAACGAAGAAATAAGATGAAAAGACACCTAACAAAAGAGAGTGGATATTGGCAGCGTCTGCTGGTCCGTTTCTTTATAGTAGTGGGGACTATTGCCCTTATCGTGTGGGCGATGCCTCGTGACAATCAGACCAATTTCAAGATAGAGCGTGGCAAGCCTTGGCGTTATGCTGACTTTACCGCTCCGTTTGACTTCCCCATCTACAAGACTGAGGCTTTGATCCAGAAAGAACGTGACAGTCTGCTCAGGAGTTTTGAACCTTATTATAATTATAACACCCTGATTGGCGCCAACCATGTCAAGCAGTTCCTTCAGGACTATCGGGACGGTATTCCCGAGGTGCCGTCATCATGTGTGAACATCATTACTAACTTACTGACGCACTTGTACGCAAAGGGTATCATGAACCTGTCGGAGTATAACAGCCTGAGTGTAGACAGCTCCAAGATGGTACGCGTCGTTATTGGTAAGAACGCTTCGAGTATACCCGTCAAGAAGCTGTATTCTACGGTAAGGGCTTATGAATTGCTGATGTCGGACGAGCATCTGGCACCGTATCATGATCAGCTGGCTAAATGTAACCTGAATGACTATGTGGTGTCGAATCTGATTTATGATAAGGATCGTAGTGATGCCTCGTTAGAGGACCAGCTTGGCAGTATACCCCTTGCCGTCGGGGTGGCGCAGCGGGGTGAGAAGATTATAGACCGTGGTGACATCGTCAGTGATGAGACCTATAATATATTAGAGTCGTACTTTCGTGAGAGCCAGCGTCGTGAGAAGGATAACGTCCAGCTGAGCTACGTCATCTTAGGCGAAATACTCTACGTTTCGCTGTTTGTTATTTGCTTTACCGTGTATCTCTGGATCTTTAGGCGCGACTATTACGAGAATCCCCGCTCTATTGCCATGATCTATGTGTTGCTGACGCTCTTCACGGTGGCGGCTTCGCTGATGGTGAGTCATACCATACTCCATGTATATATCATGCCATTTGCTATGGTGCCCATCTTCATACGTGTCTTCATGGATTCCAGGTCGGCCTTCATGGCTCATACTACCATGGTGCTTATCTGTGCTGCCGTACTGCAGCATCCACTGGAGTTTATTGCTGTTGAGGAGATTGCCGGAATTGTGGCTATATTCTCGCTACGGGAACTGTCAAGCCGGTCGCAGTTGTTCTGGGCTGCCGTGCTCATTACGGTAACGACGATGCTGGTTAACCTGTCGCTCTGGTGGGTACGTTCCGGCGACATCGACCAGATCGACTATAGCGAGTACAACTATCTGCTGATAAGTGGAATCGTGCTTTTCTGCTCATATCCCCTGCTCTATATCGTGGAGAAGACGTTTAATTTCACTTCGAACATTACACTCATTGAACTGTCGGATATGAATAAGGAGCTGTTGCGCCGTATGAGTGAGGTGGCTCCAGGAACCTTCCAGCATTCCATCCAGGTTGGTAACCTGGCTGCTGAGATCGCTAATAAGATAGGTGCCAAGAGTCAGCTTGTCAGAACGGGTGCCCTCTATCACGATATAGGCAAGACGGAGAATCCTATCTACTTTACTGAGAATCAGGCAGGTATGAACCCGCATGAGGGTAAGACCTATGTTGAGAGTGCCCAAATGCTTATCAGTCATGTAACAGAAGGATTGAAACTGGCTGACAAGTATAATCTGCCGCAGGTCATCCGTGAGTTCATTGCCACTCATCACGGTTTGGGCAAGACCAAATACTTCTATGTGAAGCAGAAGAACGAGTTCCCCGAGGAGCCTGTCGATGATCTGCTGTTTACCTATCCCGGCCCGAATCCCTCGACCAAGGAACAGGCTATACTCATGATGGCTGACTCCGTTGAGGCTGCTTCAAGATCGATTCATGAATATACCGAGCAGAATATCCGCGACGTGGTCACCCGGATTGTCGATGCGCAGGTCGAGGAGGGCTATTTCCGTGACTGTCCCATCACCTTCCGTGATGTGGAATATGCAAAGACTGTGCTCATTGAAAAGCTGAAGACCATCTATCATACTCGAATCAGTTATCCGGAGCTGAAGAAGCAGTAGCTACCGTCAGACAGCTCCTCGCCATTATCAGACGACGATGTAATCATAAAAAAACTTAAATCTTTAGGTGGAAGGCGTAAAAATTGTTGCATATTCCATTTATTATGTGTACCTTTGCAGCCGCTAAAGTGATTATTGCGCTGGCCAAATGCTAACAATACACTGAAAAAGAGCAGTTTAGCTTTCGTAAGGAGGCGGTGGGCTGTTTCTTCTTTTTGTGTGCGTATAGCCCCGGTAGCATGATGACAAGGCATCAAAAGATTATATCATTATATTTAAACATTTAAACAATTAAAACTGAAATGCCAGGATTATTAGGAAGAAAAATCGGAATGACATCCGTTTTCAGTGCCGACGGTAAGAATGTACCGTGCACTGTT
>CADBHI010000073.1 GCA_902794405.1 uncultured Prevotellaceae bacterium | reverse complement strand
GAGCGTATGTGAGCCTTGATTTCTAACTTTTCGGGGCAATTTGTTCACATTTTTATCTCGACTGGCTTATAATCTCGAAAATTTTATCTAAATTTGCAACCGAGAAAACAATTTGAGTATGTCGAAAGAACAGTCAAACATCGTTGAATATCTGGTATGTGTCATTGGAGCCTTTGCCAAACAGTTCTCGTTAACAAACGCTAAGGCCTACCAGTATTTACGCCAGTATAAAGGGTTGGACTTCCTGACCAAGCACTATGACATAGAACATACACAGTCGATAGAAGATGCGGTTGAGGATATAACAATCGTTTGTAACCGTCATGGAGGGGCGTTGGTCTTATGAAACTATATCATGGCTCAAATGTCAGTATCGAGACAATTGATTTGAAACGAGGTCGCAAAGGAAAGGACTTCGGTCAGGGATTCTATTTGAGTGCAGACCGCAACCAAGCACAAATGATGGCAGAGCGAACCGTAGACAGAGAAGAGTCCGGCAAAGCCACACTGACGACATTTGAGTTTGACGAAGACATTCTTAAGAATCATACCACGATGAAAGTCAAGGTGTTTGAAGGATATTCGAAAGAATGGGCAGAGTTTATTATGATGAATAGGAGAAACAAAACTGATAAACAAGCCCACGACTATGATATCGTATATGGGCCAATAGCTGATGATAAGGTCGGTCTGCAAATCAGCCGCTACCAATTGCAATATATCCAAATGGACGAGCTGATTAGGCTGTTGTCTTTTATTCGTCCTACTTTTCAGTTTTTCTTCGGAACAAAGCGAGCTATCAGATTACTTCATAAAATAGAAAACGATGAATAAACAGGAAGAACAAGATATCCAATTTCAGATAGAATGTTTGACGAACGAACTGGTAATCATGCTGATGGATGATTATGGAATGTCTATGGAACAGGCCTTAGATACTGTATATGATTCGAATACCTATAAAAAAATTGAAAGGCCCAGCACCGGTTTGTATTATCAAGGGGCTGTCTATGCGTTGGACATACTAAAAGAAGAATTGGTATGAACGCATTCGCGTGAACTATCGAGATGCATTCCAAGAGTTAATGACAAAAATGTGCTGTATCAAAGCTCCGTGGCCGGAGGGTTGGGCAATTAGGTTACGAATTAGAAACCAAACTCCTTCACCAATCCTCCCCAATTTGCGTATCCCTGCATTATAGCCGCCCCTTATCAAGGGGCTCTAAATCCCCGTCTTGCCTTTATTTCAGGCCGAATTGCATTCGCTCGGCCTAAAAGGACGCTTTGCTTGCAAAGAATTTCCAAAATCCGTCTTTCGTTACAGTCTTTTTTCGTAACTTTGGCTTCGCCGAACTTTTTGGACGAGCCAAGCGAAACAAGTTTCGAGTCCTTTTGCACTCGGAAAAGCTCAAATAAATTTGGCTTTTCCCTCGTTTTTTCGTAACTTTGCCCCGTAAAAGCAATGTGATATGAGAAAATTACATCTTATTGGGGGGATGATGGCTGTTATGGCGATGGTTTCGGCCTGCCGTTCGCACTACCAGTTAGTGGGGGTGGAGCGTACGCGGATCATCGTTGACAGCCGTTATGACCAGCAGCCTGATGAGGCCGCTGCGAAGTTCTTGGAACCGTTCAAGCGTGTGAACGATAGCATCATGGGACCTGTCATGGGCGCCGTGGCTCATAATATGCACGCCGAACGGCCAGAGAGTGACCTGTCGAACCTGTTGGCCGACATCCTGTTGTGGGCGGCCAAGGACTATGGCGAGCAGCCAGTGGTGGCGGTCTATAACATGGGTGGCATCAGGGCCGACCTGACCAGGGGTAAGGTGACCTACGGCGATCTGCTCGACGTGGCTCCCTTCGAGAACAAAATCTGCTTCGTCACCCTCAGCGGTGAGCACCTGCTGGAGCTTTTCGGTCAGATAGCAAAGACTGGCGGCGAGGGTGTGAGCAAGGGTACTGAGCTGGTGATTACGCCTAACGGCAAGCTGGTCTCCGCCCGTCTGCATGGCAAGGAGATTGACCCCGCAGGCAGCTATCGTGTCACCACCATCAACTACCTGTTGGAGGGTAACGACAAGATGATGGCTTTCCGCAAGGGTACCGACATAGTGTCACCCCAGGATGCCAGCAACAACTCGCGGTTCCTGATTATGAAGTATTTCAAGGAGAAGGAGAACAAGGGCGAGGCTGTCGATGCCCGCATTGAGGGAAGGATTAAAGTGAAGAGTGAAGAGTGAAAAGTGAAGAGTGAACTTTTGGAGCAGCGAGAGCCAAATGATGCTTGCATCAATTAGGCCGAATCGTGACAAAAGTCATGGAACGAAGTAACATAAGATTGAAAAGTGAAGAATTATGAAACGATTACACCTTATTATTATAATAGCCCTGCTGTCGGCGCTGACGGCAACGGCAAAGAAGCAGAAGCAGCTGGTCATTCTGCATACTAATGATACGCATTCAACGATCTTGCCGCTCAATCTGAATCTCGACGACAAGGAGATAGCCGGTAGGGGAGGGTTCATGCGCCGTGTGAGCATGGTGAAGCAACAACGACAGCAGCACCCGGATTTGCTGCTCTTCGACAGTGGCGACTTTTCACAGGGCTCAGGTTACTACACGCTGTTCAAGGGCGAGGTGGAGATAGGGCTGATGAACGAGATGGGCTACGACGCAGCCACCATCGGCAACCATGAGTTCGACTTCGGACTCGACAACATGGCCCGTATATTCCGCATGGCCAAGTTCCCGATCGTCTGCTCTAACTACGACTGTACGGGTACCGTGCTCGATGGGGTGGTGAAACCCTACGTCACGCTGAAGCGCGGAGGTGTGAAGATTGGGGTGTTTGCCCTTTCACCTGCTTTGAAAGGCCTTGTGTTTGACGGCAACTGCGAAGGTCTCACCTATCTGGATCCTGCCGAGACGGCTCAGAAGTATATCGACATACTCCGTAAGCAGGAGAAGTGTGACCTCGTGATCTGTATCAGTCACCTCGGATGGGGTTCGACATATTCTGACGAGAAAATGATCAGCCTCACTGAAGGCTGCGACCTCGTGCTCGGTGGACATAGCCATACCTATATGACGGCCTTGGAGCATGTGGCCGACAAGACGGGCAAGATGATACCTGTCGACCAGAACGGCAAGCATGCCGCCTTCGTTGGCAAACTGATCCTGAATCTGGAGTCAAAGTAAAGTCTCTAACTTCTTTAACTTCTCTCGCTCGACCTTGGTCGCTTGGCTTGCCAAGAACTTCATTCAAAGTAGAACGTCAGTGTCACCATCTTGGCGTGTCCTGCCGTTACGCTGTTGGTGTAAATGCGGGCATTGGCATCTGTCAGCTCTTCGGCATGCCCCTTGTCTAATGCATCCATCAGACTGAAGCTGAACTTCAGCTCGGGTATGAGCTTGAAGAACGGCAGGTAGAAGTCGCAACCAAGGCCAAGCTCCACCATCGTGTCGTAACGTTTCAGCTGGATATAGTCCTGCGATTTTGCCGTCAGGTTAATCATCGGGTTAACACCTCCTACGATATAAGGACGGTAGTTGTTGAAACGTTCGGCCGAGAATTTCAGGTTGATGGGGAAGGCAATGTACGTGTTCTTCATGTCCTGTGTTGCCGTCATGATGTGACCCTCAGGGTCTAAGCGGTTCAGGTGACGGAACACCAAGTGCTTGGCACCGAAGTGCATTGTAGGGCAGAGACGTATCGACAGATGCTTCGACAGCCGTTGGTCGGCCAGCACGCCGACGCTGAACCCTGGATTCCAGTTGTCCTGGTCGCACACCACCGTCTCCGTTGCCTCCGTACCATCTTCGTTGACAATCACCTGCGGCCCCACGTTCTGCAGTTCAATGTCCTGCATGTGGAAGCCAACGCTGATGCCAAAGTGCATCGGGCGCAAATCGATGTACGGCTTGTTCTGCGGACGGCGTTCCTGGGCGCTAACCGTCAGTGTCACCGCCATTATATATAATAAGGTGAGAATTCGTTTCATTATTATAATAAACGTGGAAACAGGCCGATTATTATGTCGGCGTCAATTTCGACGTCGTATAAATTACAAAAAAAGATACCAAAAGTTAGGTATATATCAAAAATATTATTTACCTTTGCATCACAATTTCTAAGTAATTATTAACTCATTAACAAAACAGAACGATTATGGCATATGTAATTGGTGACGACTGCATCGCATGTGGAACATGTGCAGGTGAGTGCCCCGTTGAGGCTATCTCTGAGGGCGAGAAGTATGTAATTGACGCTGACGCTTGCACGGAGTGCGGTACTTGCGCTTCAGTTTGCCCGTCAGAGGCTATCTATCTTCCTGCTTAATACATCGGCAGAGTCTTATAAAACGAAAAAAACTGGAGGGTTTCCGTTGCGGGAACCCTCCTACTCGATTTTGTTGGTTTCTTAGTCTGGCTCTATCCAATTGCTACTACGGCTTTGAGCCTCGTCGTCCAGACCTCCCTGGCCACCCATTTCCATGTTGGTATTTCCTACCATTTTGACAGAAGGATTATTCTTGCCGAGAATCATGTCAACGATGATGCCAATGTCTGTTACCGTCACATCGCCGTCGCCATTGGCATCGGCACTGTACTTGTTGAACTGATCGTTGCCCAATTGCAGTATATGGTTCACAACAACTGCAATATCTGTCACCGAGACACTGCCGTCGCGGTTGGCATCGCCAATGATTATGGGGCCAGAGGTCATCGTTGTGATAGACGAGACAAAGCCCTTGTACGACGACATCACGCTGAGCGTGCCGGCCGTGTCGAACGTAAAGGTCATCTTGTCGGTGGCGTAGATGCGGATGTTGTCAAGCCTGAACAGAGAGTAGTAGCGTCCTGCCACGAGATAGAACCCGTCGAACTCGGTGCTGGTGCCGGCGGGTAAGTTGAAAGTGCCGCTGCTGCCATTCGATATGCTCCATTTCACGGTTCTCGCCGTTTGGTCCACCTCTAACGTGTAGTGGTACCAGGTGTCGCTGTTCAATGTAGTTGTCGTGCTGGTGCCGTTGACGCTAAACGTTGTGGAACTCTTCGCTGCGTCTAAGTCGAATAGCATGTTGGCGTTGCTGTTGATGGCGGCATAGTGATCCCAGACTTTGGAAGGATTTGTACCGCCTTTGCTCATGACGCAGAACTCGATGGGATCGGTATTGCCAGATTTCATGGCCAAGTCAAACTCTATGGTGTAGGTTTCAGCCTTCGAAACATCGACACCGCTGATACGCTGGTAGGCATAGCGGGTGTTAGTGCTACCATGATCCAGCAAGAAGTAGTTGCCGTATGTGGCATCGCCAGTGCCTAAACTGATAGGTGCTCCGGAGTTTGTCCATCCTGTAATGTCAGTTTCCTGCTCGTAGTCCTGCTCATACAGCGTCTCGTAGTGGTCCTTCAGTTCGGTGGTGTTGCCATCGTCGTCAGTAAAGGTCGCTGTCAGTGTGGGTGTCACCGTATTGCCTTCAACCACCAGACTCTGTGGTGTAATCAGTGCTGTGGGTATCACGTTGGTGGTAGTGCGGTTGAAGGTGGCCTCCACAATGGTAGCCTTCGGACAGACGTTACTAATACCCGTTCCTACCACAAGGAAGAGATGGCCATCCTGCAGCTTCAGGTTAGATGTCGGAGAACCGTCGAGTCCCTCTAAGCGGATATCGCTCAGCTCTCCAGAAACGGTGCCGATGGCGCCTAAGTCGTATGTGCCGTCAGCTATTGTGGCCTGTCCCTGTGGCACCAGCTCAATAACAGGAGTCAGGTATTCAGGGCCGTAGTTGGTCCAGGCGTCGCCTGTCTGCTTGTTGATAACCAGTGTCGAGGCATTCACCTGGTCGGCAGTGGCGGTGTTGCTATATACATCAAGCTTCAGGCGGGCACCGTGGTTCAGCGTCAGCGTGGTGGTTGTGAGACTGCCCTGTGTGTTGTCTCCGCCAGGGGCTATCGTGGCTCCATAGTCAGCCGAGATACCACCGCCAAAGGTGCCGCCGCTGCTCTCTAAGCGGGTAAAACGGTTAAGCCATAATGGACTGTTTTGCAAACTACCGTCGAAGCTGAGTGTGCCGCCCCATACGTCGGTAGGCCCTGTATAGGTGTGGGTGTTCTTGTTAAGTCTGAGTGTTCCACCTCCCTGCTTGGTTAGCCTTGTAGTACCAGTCAGAGCACTACCCTTCAGGGTGTGAACGTAGTCATCTTTGATGGTGATATTGTTATTGTCGTTGTTGCCCTGTACCCATTTTGGCGTGTTCACCGTGATGACAGCGGGCCGTGCTCCTTCTCCGATGGTGAAACTGCTGGCGGTACTGACGTTATCGCAAATCAACACCTGTTTGCCGTTGAGGCTGGTGCCGATGGTACCGTCCTTCGGAATCTCTGTGCGTCCTTCCATGGTGAGGGGTGGGGGAGCTACGGTGATGTCCTCCATCTCGCCGAGGAAGTAGCTCACGTGGGGTGGTTGATTGTAAGCCATCATCTGCCACACCATCGCTTGCCGGTATTGGTGGTCGAACCACAGAGAGGGCATGGAGAAGTCCGTGCCGATGCCGGTGGTATAGACGCGCAGGTTCTGGCCGCAGCGCACCACAATCTCCTCGCGCCAGTCGCCGATGATGTCGCCCTGGAAGCAGGGGTTGTTCTTCGAATCGTTGTTCATGTTGCAGCCGTCAGAGGTAAACAGGCGCCCCACGCCTGGCTTCTCAATCTTTGCCTCCCTGGCTGTTCCAGGACTGTTAAGTATT
The DNA here is from genome assembly GCA_902794405.1 of uncultured Prevotellaceae bacterium. Taxonomy (GTDB): domain Bacteria; phylum Bacteroidota; class Bacteroidia; order Bacteroidales; family Bacteroidaceae; genus Prevotella. The sequence goes on along the minus strand of CADBHI010000073.1, from coordinate 11,684 downwards.
TCCGAACAGAGGTCGCCGTCGAAGTAGATGCGGAAGTTCAGGTCGCCCCAGGCAATGAAGTCGCCTAAATCGCTGATCGTCTGGTTGGTCACGCTACTAATCATACCTGTGTTTACGGAACGTCCCAGCGAGCCAGGGTAGCTGTTAGAAAAGTTATCCATCAGCGCTCGTCCGTCATCGCTGCTGCCGGTACTGCGGAAATATAGCTCACTTGTCGTGGCGTTGCGGTAGTTGCAATTGGGCTTATCCTCGTTGCAGGCAAAGACCTCCAATCCCCTGCGGTAAGGGTCGAAGTCGCCTACGTGCAGGGCATCGCCGTGTCCTAATCCAGTAGTTGACAGTCCTTTGCCGTTATCGTCGATGACCATCGATCCATAGACTATCTCATCGCGTCCGTCCTCATCCACGTCGGCTATGACGTAATTGTGGTTACCCTGACCGTACCAGGGGCTGCTCTTGCTGTTGTTGCTCCACGTCCATATCTCGCTCCATGTATGGCTGCTGCGGTCCAACTTCATGGCAATCATCTTATGGCGGGTATAGATGCCACGGGCCAGGAAGAGGCTGGCCTTGCGGCCGTCGAGGAAGGGCGCACCCAAGAAGTGTTTCGTCGAGCGGTGCCCGTAGCCGTCGCCCCAGGCAGAGCTCTCGCTGCTTTCACCACTTTCGAGGCGCTTTAGCGGGTAGGTGATGACCTGATACTTCGCACCTGTGCTGCCGTTCATATATATAAGGTATTCAGCACCCGTATGTGTCCATGCATACTGGCCATTGGTATGGCTGTTCATCTTGTTTCGAGTATTCACCGTCATGTCGCCTACTTCGAAAATCTTCTTCTTTCCGTCTGGGCCGTAGACAATCATATTGTCGGCACCACGCAGCACCACCTCGGCCTTACCGTCCTCGTCCCAGTCGTAGGCAATAATGTTGATCTCCGTGGAGTTCATGCTGGCCATGTTAGGGCCGCAGTCGATGCGCCACATCAGCGTGGCAGCACCCGTCTGCCAGTTCACATCGTAGGCATCGAGCACCACAAACTCGCGTGAATTGATGGGATAAATCTCGCTGCCGTTCCAGGCATCATAGGTGTTCAGCCGTTTAATGATGATTTCCAACTGTCCGTCGCCGTCAAGGTCGGCCAGCTCCGCATCGTTGGGCTCGTAGTGGCTGGTCACGACAACGCTGTCGCGGTCGTAGACGGTGGCGAGTGGAATGTCTATGTAGCCTGTCGCCGTTCGTATGTTGTCGCCTAATTTGTAAACGTACTCCGTCCATGCCGTCATCATCCGCACCGTTCACCACGGCCGCCACCTGATACTGGGTAGTAGGGGGCGCATTGTTGTTATCATTGTAGCTCGTGGTGGTCAGGTTAGTGGCTATGCGCGTCCCATTTTTATATAGGTTGTACGTCACGCCATAGTATTCGTCGGCCAGACGTCGCCAGCTTACGAAGTTTGTCGTACTGCCATCGGTCGAGCCTGTCGGCACTACCACCAGTCCGCGGTCAAGTTTGTCGGTAAAGCGTTGAGCCATTGCACTCTGAATGGTGAACAGCATCAGGCAAAGAATAGCTATAGTTTTCTTCATGTTTGCTGATTATTCATTTGTTTATACTATATTATGCTACTTAATAATCACTTTTCTACCCTTCTTTATGTAGATGCCCTTCCTCATGGGCTGTCCGACAAGGCGACGGCCACTGAGGTCGTGCCAGGCTTCAGGCTGCTGACCGTTGACTTCAGGCTCTATTCCTTTGATACCAGTTGACCCGCTGTCAATGAAGTTCAGGTTGAAGGCACGGACGTTGGCACCAGACGACAGCGAGAAGTAAGCACGGAAGGCATTGACCTTGAAGTTGTCGCCAGCAGGCCAGTAGAGCGTATTGCCGGCACCAAGGTAGAGGTTCGACGGGTCGTCCTTAACGAGTGGGGTAGGAGTATAGGTACCCTTGAAGGTGACGGTGCCGTCGGTGCTGGGTATTCCTGCGGCAGAACCGCCGGACACAGTGACGCCGTGGAACACTGGGTCGGTGACGTTGGTGCCGCTTTCTGCCCACTTGATGATATAAGGCTTACCGGCCGTAATGGCGTTGGCATTTTTAAAATATAGGTAAAGCGTCGTACCTTCGAGGCCGGTCTGGTGACCATCGTATTTTCCTTCGGTGTCGAGTTCCATGAGAGCGGCTGGAGCCAACTGTTCCGATACCTGGTCTTCTGTCATATTGAAGGGCAGACAGAGCGTGTTCCATGAGCCGTTCTTGATAAGGGTGCGACCTTGCAGGGTGACCATAGCGCACTTGCCGTCGTTGTTGCTGATGGTGGTGACATTGCTTTCGGCCTCGGTACCATTGTCGGCAAGTGTGATAGCCAAAGGCATATAGGTAAGGACGATGTCGTCGACAATCATTTGGGCAGGGTTGTTGCCTGTGCCTGTCTTCTGGAAACCGATAATGAGGTCGAAGGGTGTGGGTTCTGTGACCGTGAAATCGTAAGTGAGTGTCTCTGCATCAGTAGTGACCTTGCCAATAGTGGTGCTGGTGTTACCCAACTTGTAGCAGGAAAGGTTCGTCATGTTCGCCAGGTCGCTGTTCCACAACAACGATAGGCGATAGTTGCCTACGGGCAGCATCTTCTCCTTGATGACGTTCATCTTCGTGGCTTGGTCTGTCCAGTTGGAGCGGATATAGAGTTTTCCAACGTTGTTTTCCTGGTCAGTTTGAAGCACAGCCCAAGTCTTGGCATCGGCATAGTCCACTTCCCAGCCTGTCACTGCCTTGATGGTATTGCTGTTCTCGCCGTTGAGAATGCTTCCGGCTGCGGCGTTGAAGTCGAGGTTGTCGCCGAGGAAGGCACCGACGGAGAAGTCTTCTGTCTGTTGGAGGGCGTAGGCGTCAAAGGCAGTGTTAAGGGCAATGATGGCAGCCTCTTCGGTGTCGTCGGAGTCCATTTCGCTGTCGGCGGCAGAACCGCCTGCCAGACTGTGAACACCGTCACTCATCGCCTTGTAGCTCTTGAAGAGGCGGAGGGAGACATCGGTGGCATCCATCTGGTCGACGAGGGCATCCTTACGGGTGGCATATTCAGAACCGAGCGATACGTCGTCGAGAGCTTCGGTGACGGCATTCACCTTTTCTATCAGTGTTTCCCATGCGTCAGCACTCATGGTCATGCGGCTATAGTCAGTACCGTCGGCAAGGTTATAGTCTTTCTCAAAGCGCTCTAAGGCTGCAATCATCAGCACCCGGTTGTCCTTCACTTGCTGTATCTGCAGACGGGCTGTCTGTATGGCATTAGGCAGAATCGTCAGTGTCACGTTGTTCAGAGCATCGAAGGTTTCGGCGTTTTTACCATCATCGATAGCATTCTGAAGAGCATTCTTTTGCGATTCTGTCAACATGGCTGCATCGCTGCTGGCCAAAAGTCCCTCGGCCTCAGAGACGAGGGCATCGCGGTCGGCTTTCAGCACAGTGAGATCCGGGTCTTTACTATAGGTGATGGAATAGATCTGTGCCACATGCCAGTTGGAGCCAGCGGCTGTTTTCTTGATACCAAAGGTGAGTGATCCGGTAGATGGGAGTTGGACACTGACATTGACAGGCACCTGATCTTCTGCCGTCAGACTTGTTCTATGGGCGACAGGTAGTGATACACTCGACTCGTTGGCAAATCCAAAGGTGATATTGGGCTGTCCGTCTGTGCATTTCTCTACCAGTGAGCCTCGGTTGGGGGTGTAGGATGCGGCGGCATAGAGGGCCACGGTGTAATAACCGGCAGGCATGTCACTAAGTGTCTGATAGAGAATGTTGCCTGTGATGCTCTCACCACCAGAAGCCTCTGTATAGCTCTCCACGAAGTCGGCCATGTTTTCGTCTGGTTTGGGCACAGACCATGAGGGAGCCGTTGCCGCAGCATTCAGACCAGTTGCCGTCTGCCAGTTGGCGGCAGCCGTAGAGGCGAGGAATGTCAGGTTAAACGGGTTGCCGTCCTCAGCGGTGACGTTGCTGATAAAGGTCAGGGCAGCAGCACGGATGTCAGCTGTCTGCGTATTGATGGTAGATGCAGATGTAGCAGCCTCCACCGCTGTATTGGCAGCTGCGATGGCTCCGTCAAAGGCACTCTTGGCTCCGTTGCCGTCGGTATAGTGATAGATGCTGGGGTCTTCCAGTTCCTGTACCTTGGAGCGCATGGACTTGTAGTTGGCGTATGCTGTCTGTAGCTCCGTATCGTTCCTGTAAGTGTCGATCACTGCTGTCAAGGCGATGATGGCCGAGGAGTATTCCTTCGCAGTAGAATAGGACTTATTATACATGGTGATGGCCGACGAGATGGCGTTTCCGCTGGCTTGAGGAACGACGGCAGAGGTGATGAAGTCGTTACAGTCTTCCACCAACTCGGAGAGCTGGGTCTCGTAAGCAGCGAGGTCAACCCCTGTGCAGTAGAGTTTGAAGTTGTCGAAGACCAGCCATTGGTTGGTGGTCTCGCACTTCATACCCATCTGGAGTGCACCGTTAGATACTTCTATTTCATCGGTAGTCACCTTGCCGAATGTGCGGTCTTGTATCATTGACAGTACGGTAGCTTGGAAATCGCTTCCTGCAGCGGCAGAGGAGGTGACGGTCTTGGTCGTAGAACCACTGATACCATAAACCTGACCGGCTCCAGTCGTGCCTGCAATCTGCAACGACACCTTGTACTTACCGTTAGGCACAGTCAGGTTCTGATAAATCTTGAAGTTGGAGCGATGCCAGATCTCACAACCGCCTCCATAGGATGTGTTGTTGTTGCCACCGCTACCTTCTTCCGTCCAGCCTGTACGGTTGCCAGTGTCAAAGGTCGCATTGGTCACATACCACGGCGTAAGGTCAACGGGATTGCTGCCCGATGCGTTGTCGAGCAGATTCTGTTTGAACTGGGCGCGGCTGATGGCGTAGATCTGGAACTTACCTATTTCGTTGGAAGCGGTTTTATTGCCGGCGCACTCTGCACCATCAGTGAAATTACCGCCATCCCATGGACCGATGTAGTTGCCCTCATTATGTCCGTTCTCAATGGTCCAGTAGCCATTGGCGTATGCAAGATTGATCTTTGCCCATCCGTTGGGAGTGGTCACATCGTTGGTGTCCCATTTCCATGGTGCGTCATATTCCGTCTGAAACACAAGGGCGGAATATTCCAAGTTGCGCATGGCAAACCCGTCGCTTTGTGTCTCTAAGATCCATGTCTTGCCGTTGATGTCGGCAGAAGTGGGCTCAACACTCGTCTGATAATACACACCAAGTGAATACCACTTCGTATTCTGATTAACGCCTTTGGCTACACCGAGCATCAGGTCTTTTGAGTTGTCTACAAACACGTAGTAGTTGTTGGCAATGTCGGTGGTGGTGGGCAGGGTGGTAATCTTTGTCCATCCGTCAGCTGTCGTCAGCTTGTCAGTGTCGGCTTTGGCAGCAAAACCGCCAAATACTGTAAGCGCGAGGACTGCGATGATATATCGTTTCATGTTCATCATATTCTTCTTAGTTAATGTGGTTGCCGCTTTTCATTTTCAGAATTGTGTCTTGATGACTTCCTTCACACCCTCGCCGCGCTTGAAGAGTACGACAAAGGCGTTTTCCGACTGGTTGGTGTTGCCATTGGCAGCTACAGTGTAGTCTTGAACCTTATTACCGCTGCTCACGGTGCTGGTGTAGGTCTGTTCATCGAAACGATGGTAGTGCCCGGAGAAATGCTGCACACGGCCATCGACCTTGCCGGCAGCCTTCATCATGATAGCCGATAGCGGATCCTTCTTGAGCGTGTTGGCCGACGCGGCATCGTTGTAGGCGATGCCAGAGGTGCTGGAGCCATAGTTGGAAGCATCGGAGGCAGTAATATAGTTGCCGCTCTCGTTCTGGTCGAGCCACCAGCGGTTGCAGTCATAGCCAGCCAACCAGGGATAGTGTTGCATCCAGACGCTGGCTTCGTCCTTGTGGCTATCCACGAAGGAACTAAGGGCACTGATGATACCGTCAGGCGCATAATAGGTGGCAGATGAGAATAATCCGGGTTTGTTATATGGTTTTTGGAACCAATAGCAGTTAGAGCAATAGAAGCGTACGTCCTTGAACTTAAAGGTGAAGTGGCTGGGCTGCCATGCTCCGCTGCCGCCAGTAAAGTAGTTAATGCCCCCGTCAAACATGCTTTCCCAATATGAGTTGTTGTTCTTGATGGCATTGATGGTCTGGTCGTCAGCGTTGGAACCACCACTGCCGCCGAAGGTCACGCCTTTACTGCCGTCGCCCCAATAGTCGGGGCTTATGTCGTGGTTGCCGGCTATAAATATAAAAGGTATACCAGCTGTCTTGGCCAGTTCTGCGGTGCAGTTGAGGAAGTTGCTGTGTTCACCCTTACTGCCGTCGTCGCCCTTGTCCTGGTCTATGTCGCCGAGACAGAACACGATGCTGGTCTTGGGTACGAGGTTGGGAGCAGCTTTGAAGCTGACCTTCTTTTGGCCGTTCTTACCCATGTTGAGTATGTTGGTCATGATGGTAGTCATATCCGCTTGACTGGTGCCGTCGTGGCTACCTTCCTGATTGATATGACAGTCGGAGAAAAAAACGGCACAGAACCAAACGTCTTCAACGAAACGGAAACCGTAGGCTTTGTTCTTATATGTAAAGACCTTCAGCTCGTCGTAGTTGATCTTCGTCGTGGTGGGGTTGGGGGTTACTGCGGCGGCATCAACGGCAGTACCGTCAACCTCGACGCTCGCTATCAGACTGCTCAAGTCTGTGCCTGCAGGCAGTGTAACGGTAGTGAAACCTTTGCTGTCACGTTCAGCTACGCTGGAGTAGTCAGCGCCATTAAATGTGAATGTCATCTGTGCCCGACCCGTCGTGACCATCGACATAAGGAGCAGACAGAGAGGTAGTAATTTTAGCATCTGCATATTGTTATTGGGTTTTTAGTTACAATTCAGATTGCAAAGATAGCAATTATTATTGACTTACCCAAACAATTCACGAAAAAACTGCTGCAAGCCATTGGCGCGGCTTGCAGCAGTTGCTATGATAGTTGACGACGTATCGTCACTTACATCTTGATGAGGTTAGAAGTCATCGTCGTCGTCCCAATCCCAGAAGCGGGAGTCAGCTTTTCCTGGTGTATTGCCAGTTCCCATACCAATGCCCGAATCACCTTCTACCTTCACACTAGTAGTGTTCAGCAAATAGGGCCATGCTTCTTGTTCTGTTTTGATGGCAGGTGCCACATATTTCTTTATTTTCATAATCTTATACGTTGTTATTGGGTTATTACTTAATGATGAATATCTTGCCATTCTGGATGTAAACACCCTTCTGAGGATTCTTTACTTCCTGACCATTCAGGTTGTAAATCTTTCCATTCTTGGCACCTTCAATTTCAATTCCATCAATGTCTGTGGCCTTATCATCGATAGCGAAACTGATGATACGAGCATTAGCAGTCTTGGCTTTGATGTATGCGCGGAATGCGTTAATGCTGGTAGCTCCTTCACTTTGATAGATTGCACCACTGCCAATGAAGTAGTCGCCTTCAGGAACTGAACTGGGTTCGTATGTACCTACGAAGTCAAAGTGTGTGCCTTCAACCTTTGCCTCTGTAGCAGCTACAACCTGTACACCGTTGAATGTCTGTGATGTGCTAGCAGTAGTAGCCTTAATAAGCACGGGAGTGTTTGCTTTAATAGAACCGTCACCCTTGTTAAAGTTAATCGTAACATGCATGGGGTCTTCGCTGTTCTCGCTGTAGTTATAAACCTCTGTGCCATCACCGAATGCAACAGCAACTTGGTTGGCAGTCAGCTCGAAGGGTAAAACGATGGTGTTATAGCCTGCCTTTATGTTGCGGTCGATGGTAACGTCGGCAATAAGTTTGTTCTCAATGATGTTTGTTGCTCCCTCATCGTAAATAACATCTTCTGCCAATTTTGTCTTGCTTAACAATTCACCGTCAGCAATAGACATCCACTGGAACTGAGATGTTGCCTCTGCATAGAATGTCATGGTAACCTCAGTCTGCTCGGATAGTGTGAAGGGCAGGAAGCGCCACTGCCAACCAGTTCCATTGCCACCAACGGCTGGTTGTTGATTATTGTCCAAGTTACCAGTAGTGAAAGTGTCATTATCGCTCCAACTAGCTACACCGCTAGTATTGATACCGCGACCAGGAGAACCTAAATTAGGCAAGGAGATGGTTTCGTTAGTAGCAGAACAGCTAATATTACTGGTTGTTCCACCAGAAGAACGGGCTGCAACTTTAATCACGTAATCGCCGGCAGGCAGTGTGCAAGTCTTTTTGTACTGAATTGTCCAACCTGCAGCATTTTGCCAACCTGCAGCAGCCTGCTCATAGTAAGCATGGCGGATACCGCTCCAATGCTCACGGTCAAGGTAGTTAGGCTCTGCTTTCTCACCAGCCACAGTAGCTGTGCCTATCCATGAGCCAAAGTCACCAATCAGGCCAGAACAGGAGAACGTATAGTCGGTAGCCACCTTGTTGTACTGTGCAATGTTAAGATTCTGAACAGCAGTAATTGCCTGTGCGGCTGTTGTGGGAGCAGTTATACTATTAGAGACTTCATCACCAAAGAGAGATTTTGTCTCATTCTTATATGCTACGTATGCGTCATAACTTGCCTTTGCGGCAGTAAACACAGAAAGACGATTCTCCAATGTCTCTGCAGCAGCGTCATACCCTTCTTTTGTTGTTGGGGTGGTGGCATTTATAGCATCAATAAGATTATCACGTTCTACACCTGTAATGTTAGCAAAGTCTGCATTGTCGCGCGCTGCTTTTGCAGCTTCAAGTGCAGCCTCATAACGGCTCTGAGATACTGCAATGTTATCGTATGTTACAAGGCGAGTGTCACCAGCGCTGACCCATGAATTGTTACCAGAACATTCGATTGCAAGCGTTACTGTCGTTTTAGTGTTAAGATCAAAAGCAATGTGTCGCCATTCCCATCCATAACCTTCATTATTGCAAGCGTAAGTGCTAGTAGATGAGAAATCGGCTGCACCATCAGTGTTGATACCATAACCGCGATTACCTTTTATAGTGCAGGGTACTGACAATGTCTTATCACCAATAGTTACTTTCAGGGTTGCTGTAGACGCATTTGCTTGTCCACGAGCAGCGGCATAGAATACATAATGTCCTTCGGGAAGCTCCACTTCTTTAAAAATTTTACTGGTATAAGCATTTCCCGACCATTTGTCAAAGTATTCACTAGCCTTTCCACTCCAGTGCTCATTATTCAAAGCGTCAAAATTTTCTTTATCCCATGTGGGTATGAACAAAGCAGAGCCATCGGTTGTATACTTATTTATTACGGCTTCATGCTCAGCCACTTTAAGAGTGTTTACGGCCTCTAAAGCCTCTGCGGCATTAGTTGGAGTTGGGAATTCATTCACGTCCAAAGAAGTTGCATATTCTTTTTCATTAGCGAAGGATTTATAGGCGGAAATTGCATTCTTAAAATTATTCAAGGCAGTGTTAAGAGCATTTATTTTAGTGATATATTCATCTTTTTTTGCAGTTGTGCTGGGTGCATTAGCTAATGCATTGTTCAATTCCGTCAGTTCTTCGCCTGTAACATACGGATTATTCGTCTTAGCTTCTTCGGCTTCATTAATAAGCCCATTCCACTCTTGGGTATAGATAGAGTAGTCAACCGGACCATAGTACTTCAGAGTGAAGTTACGGAAAATGGTCCACTTGTCGGTCTGGGTGTCTTGATTATCAATACCAATCTCAACATCCTGCTCAGATTCGATAAGGAACTTAAGACTAACCTTGCCATTTCCATTGTCGAAATAATTCTTGGCCTGAGCCATGGTGTTAACAACACTGCTTTCTACGCCAGGAATCAGAATCTTGTCCTCACCTGCATAAAAGTAAGTATTGTGGTTGCCAGCACGATGGAAACCAGTCACGCCAAATTCCCAAGTACCAGACTTTAGAGTCAAGGTCTGGTAGAACTTAAAATTCTGTTGATAGAACTCACACTCACCATAATTGCAGGCACCCCAGCTGTAATTGCCATTTGGAGTTCCTTCGGCAGTCCAATAGTTTGTATTCGTGCTAACCGAGGCGTTGTCTACCATCACAGCTGTAACGTCAATGTAACCAGGATCCTGAGGAATTTTCACATTGGGAAGTTCTGCGAGGAACGCAGCACGTAGCGTAACGATGGCAGCTTCAACTTCGTCAGCAGTTGTTGCAGCTGCTACAGCTGCATCAGGAGTGGTGGTGTCAAGATTAGATGCTATGGCCTTTGCAGCAGCCTTAATAGTTGCATAGCGATCCAGGGAAGCAACTATGGGTGCTTTAGCAGCAGGCAGAAGTTTCCACTGGGCACCTGCGATTGTTCCATCTGTACCAGGGGTTACTATGGTGCCATTAACTCCTGCAGTCATGTAAACACCAGCACCACCAGTGTGGTCGTTGGCAGAAACGATGGTATAAACAGGGCCATTGTCAGTGGCAACCTGGGTGAATGTCCAAGAAGAATTCTTATTACGAGACTGGTCTGTGTAAATAGTACCACCGTCAAGATGTTCCACACCAAAACCGGTACCATTGACATCTGTACGGAGCTTATAATTGGTGCCAACAGCTTCCAGTGTCAGTTTCAGTCCACTGGGTGCTGCGGCGTCTGTTGTAATGCTGGCTTGGGTTCCCCAGCCATTACCTTTAGTGAAAAACTGGCCTGTACCTAAGTTGTAGAGGTAGAATTCACCTTCTCCAACTTCGGAAGCCGTCCACGACTGAGCTTGTACGCCCATCGTGACCATAGCCGCAATAGCGGCCAAGAAGAGTTTAAGTTTTTTCATAATTACAATATTTTGATGATTACTTATTTATGTCCCGATGATTAGATTGTTCGAGAGAGATGTAAAGAATTTGTCGTTACTTAATGTATATACGGGTGCAAAGGTAAGAAAAAGAATTGAAATCTCCTAATTAATTATGAAAAAATTACCACTTATACTGGAAAAAGAAGACAGGTAACAGGGAGCTTGAAGGCACCTTACAGGGAGTTTACCTACGAGTTATTACCGTTTGCGTACGCCCAAACAACCGTTTGCGTACGCCCAAACAACTGTTCGCGTATACCCAAACAACCGTTTGCGTACGCCCAAACGACCGTTCGAGTATACCCAAAAGCTGTTGTTGAATTTTCTTGTGGAGCATCTTAGAGGTACTTCTCTAACCTTAAATCTCTATGTAATCATAAAAAATAGTATAGATGTATCTGCCCCATCAATGTCGGGATGATATTCTGTAATGACGGAACGCACATAAAGGCACTCGTCAAGGATATGCTGGAGATATGGAACGTAAGACTTATACATACTCTACTTCTTTGAGAATAGTTTCACCAATATAGGGACTCAGACCTTTCTTCGTGACAACGTCAAGTTTCGTCTTGCCGAAAGCACTCTGAAGTATGCTGCACGCATTCATGAAATTAAGATATGTCTCCTGACCGGCATTGAAGTCTATCAGGATGTCAATATCACTCTTACGAGTATTCTCTCCCCGAACTGTTGAACCGAAAAGCCCCAACTGTGATACTCCCACTGCCATCAAGGGAACCTTCAGTGTGGAGAGGCGGTTTAATACTGACTTCTTGTTCATATCTCATATATTTGTCTGCAA
>CADBHI010000072.1 GCA_902794405.1 uncultured Prevotellaceae bacterium | reverse complement strand
AGGCCCTTTTCCACGTCGTTGCCCAAGAGGTTGCAGAGGATGCGGCGGAAGTACTCGTGGCGCGGATAGCTGAGGAACGAGCGCGAGTCAGTGAGCATGCCCACGAAGCGTGAGAGCAGGCCGAGCACGGAAAGGGCGTTCATCTGCTTGATCATACCGTCCATCTGATCGTTGAACCACCAGCCTGAGCCGAACTGGATCTTGCCTGGCTCACCACCCTGGAAGTTGCCAAGCATAGTGGCGATGACTTCGTTGGCGCAGGGGTTCAATGTATATAATATGGTACGCGTGAGCTTGCCCTTCGAGTTGAGGTTGTTGAGGAACTTCGACATGGCGCGGGCGGTATTGAACTCGCCGATGGAACATGGCGGTGTTGTTGTCGCGGATGGCGCCGTAGTGGAACTGCTGTGTCCAGCCTGCGTCGGCATCCATCTCGGCCATCACGGTGAGGAAGCAGTTCTTGTACTGGCGAATCTCCAGCTGTGAGAGCTGCTGGCCACGCATGGCCTTCTCGAAGATGGTCTCAATCTGCGAGTCAGTATACTCCTCGTCGTAGAACTCCTCGATGCCGTGGTCGGAGAGCTTGGAGCCCTGTGCCTCGAAGAACTCATGACGGCGCTTGAGGGCGTCGACCATGTCGGCAAAGTTGCTGATGCTGACGCCGCTGACGTTGGAGAGCTGCTCAACATATTTAGAGAACTCGGGCTTCTCGATGTTCATGGCCTTGTCAGGGCGCCAGGCGGGCAGCATGATGGGGTCGTCCTGAGCCTTGTTGCGGGCATACTCAATATGGTTGTGCAGGTCGTCGACGGGGTCGTCAGTGGTGCAGACGCACTCCACGTTGTAGTGCTTCATCAGGCCACGTGCCGAGAACTCGGGCTTCTGCAGCTTCTCGTTACACTCGTCGAAAATTTCGCGGGCGGTCTTGGGCGAGAGCAGCTTCTCGATGCCGAAGGCGGTCTTCAGCTCCAGGTGGGTCCAGTGGTAGAGCGGGTTGCGCAGGGTGTAGGGCACTGTCTCAGCCCACTTCTCGAACTTCTCCCAGTCGCTGGTGTCCTTGCCTGTGCAGTAGCGCTCTTCGATGCCGTTGGTACGCATGGCACGCCACTTGTAGTGGTCACCACCAAGCCATAACTCGGTGATGCTCTTGAACTTGTGGTCGTTGGCCACCATCTCGGGAATGAGGTGACAATGGTAGTCGATGATGGGCATCTTCGATGCGTGGTTGTGGTACAAGTCCTGGGCAATCTCAGTCTCCAGGACGAAGTTCTTGTCGTTGAATTGTTTCATAAGTTTGTGAGTTTATAAGTTTTTAAGTTTTTTCTGCTGCAAAGATAGTATTTTTCTGCGAAACTTTGCTTATCTTTGCAGAAAAATCTACGCAAACGATGACGTAGAACGCAATAACCAATTAACAAAATAATTAATCCTATCTAAAAAACCTATTATTATGAAAGAACTGAAAGGAACAAAAACTGAGAAAAACCTGCAGGAAGCATTTGCAGGAGAGTCGCAGGCTCGTAACAAGTACTCTTACTGGGCATCGAAGGCCAAGAAGGACGGCTACGTGCAGATAGCAGCCATCTTTGAGGAGACGGCCAACAACGAAAAGGAGCACGCCAAGATGTGGTTCAAGCTCCTGGAGGGTGGTGCCATCAAGTCGACCCCCGAGAACCTGGAGGCAGCTGCCAACGGCGAGAACTTTGAATGGACCGACATGTATGCCCGCATGGCTCAGGAGGCCCGCGAGGAAGGCTTCGACGAGATAGCCGAGAAGTTCGAGGGCGTGGCCAAGATTGAGAAGGAGCACGAAGAGCGCTACCGCAAGCTGCTGGACAACATCAAGAACGAGCGCGTGTTCTCCAAGGACGGCGACGTTATCTGGCAATGCGCCAACTGCGGTCACATCGTTGTGGGCAAGAAGGCTCCAGAGGAGTGTCCCGTCTGCAACCATCCGCAGTCGTACTTCCAGGTCAAGGCCGAGAATTATTAACTATTCAAGTAGTAAAGGAGTAAGGAGATGTGGAGTAATAGTAGACTACTTATTCCTCAACTCCTTACTTCTCAACTACTTACTCAACTTGCGAAAGTTGAGTTAACTATTTCAGAACTCGCTCGTGAAGTGGAACTGAATGTGCTCGAAGTCCTGCTGCGCCATTGAGAGCACATAGCCGGAATCGGCGAGGAACACGTCGCGCCCCTCCTTGTCCTTGGCCATATACTGGTACTTGCGCTTCTTGAAGGCTTCCAGCTCCTTCTCGTCGTCGCTCGATATCCAACAGGCCTTGTACAGGTGAACGGGTTCCCAACGGCACTTGGCGTTGTACTCGTTCTCCAGGCGATACTGGATGACCTCGAACTGCAGCTGACCAACGGTACCAATGATCTTACGGCCATTGAACTGGTTGACAAACAGCTGGGCCACACCCTCGTCCATCAGTTGGTCAACGCCCTTCTGGAGCTGCTTCGACTTCATGGGGTCGTCGTTCTCGATATACTTAAACAACTCTGGAGAGAAAGAGGGCAGTCCGCGGAAGTGGAGCTGCTCTCCTTCCGTTATTGTGTCACCAATCTTGAAGATACCGCCAGTATCGGGCAGTCCCACGATGTCGCCTGGCCAAGCCTCGTCGATGGTAGACTTGCGCTGGGCCATGAACTGCGTAGGCGACGTGAAGCGCATGGTCTTGCCCTGACGCACATGCAGATAGGGCTGGTTGCGCTGGAAACGGCCTGAGCATACCTTACAGAAGGCAATACACGAACGGTGGTTGGGGTCGATGTTGGCCGTAATCTTGAAGATAAAGCCCGTAAACTTAGGCTCTTCGGGCTGTACCTCGCGCTCCTCGGCCTTGGTGGGACGAGGGCTGGGGGCTATCTCAACGAAGCAGTTCAGTAGCTCCTGCACGCCGAAGTTGTTCAAGGCTGAGCCGAAGAATACTGGCGCCACCTCGGCCGAGCGGTAGGTCTCTACGTCGAACTCTGGGTAGACGCCGTCCACCAGTTCCAAGTCTTCACGCAGCTTGTTGGCGTCCTGATCGCCGATACGCTTGTCGAGCTCGGGGGAACCGAGCTCCACACTGACCTTTTCAGTAACGCGCTGCTTGTCAGGGGTGAAGAGGTCGAGGTTATTCTCATAGATGTTATACACGCCCTTGAACTTGGCTCCCTGGTTGATGGGCCACGACAGGGGGCGCACCTTGATTTCCAGTTCCTGTTCCAACTCGTCGAGCAGGTCGAAGGGGTCACGGCCCTCACGGTCCATCTTATTGATAAAGATGATGACAGGGGTCTTCCTCATGCGGCAGACGGTCATCAGCTTTCGAGTCTGGGTCTCCACACCCTTGGCACCATCGACCACGATGATAGCTGAGTCAACGGCGGTCAGCGTGCGGAACGTGTCTTCGGCAAAGTCCTGGTGACCAGGGGTGTCAAGGATGTTGACCTTGTAGAGCCCCCCTCCTGTCCCCCCTTTGGGGGATGACTCGGAAGTGGAATTTCCCCCCAAGGGGGGGCGAGGGGGGGCTTCATAGTCGAACTCCATAACTGACGTCGATACGGAGATACCACGTTGCTTCTCAATATCCATCCAGTCTGACGTGGCCGTCTTCTTGATCTTGTTGTTCTTTACGGCACCTGCCACCTGAATCTGTCCGCCGAACAGCAGGAATTTCTCCGTCAGCGTGGTCTTACCGGCATCAGGGTGCGATATAATGGCGAATGTTCGCCTGCGCTCTATCTCTTGATTCATTTCTATTTATTCTCCTTTTGCGTTAACGTAATGGCCGTCGGGACCTATTTCGCGGCCTTGGATATTTTTGTCGATTGGATTCTCATGGAACAGGTTCTCGGCACCAGGCTGGTCGCAGAGATTCATGGTGCCAAGATTCTCAGTCGGGTGGTAAACGGCACAGCCCAGCAACGTGAACTCACGATCAAAGCTGAAGAGTGTGGCGTCGCCCCAGTTGGCAAAGAATCGACAGTCCTCGAACACGACCCCCACACAGCCTCGACTCTCAATCATGGAATACTCGCGATTGTTGAAGAAGTCGCAATGGGTGCAGCTGACAGCCTCGCAGTCACGCAACTGCATGATGCCGTAGGTACAGTCGTGGATGTTGCTGGAGTAGATGGAGAAACTGTTGGTGCCTTCGAGGTCGAGGCCATAGGTACCGCAGCCATAGAGGTCGCAGTCGGCAACCATATTCCTCCATCCGCGCTTCATGCCGATGACACCACCCTGACAGTAGCCGCCCTCAGTGTGACCAATGGTGAGGTTTCTAACCGTACAATTGTTACAATCGACGAAGTTCAGGCAGAAGGCGTAACGCGGCTCCACCACGATGCGAGAGTTCTGCTCACCCTCAATAACCAACTGCTTCATGTTGACCAGCGTCAGCTGGCGACCATCGAACACCTCTTCGCTGACCACCGTCTCGCGCCCACCAGCAACGCCCCCTGAAACGTCGGGCATCCACATCTTGAAACGGGTGCGGAAGTTGCTCTGATCATTGAGAATCGGCGTCAGGTTAATCTCAGTATTCTTGGCCACAAGCACGTTGCGGTTCGAGCCCAGGGCATTCAGAAACTGCTCGGCAGTATAGACGCGGATGTAGTCGTCGTCCTTGTACTTGATGTTCTCGCCGAAGCTACCCGTAGGTGCCGACACCTGTACGTTGCCAGCCGGATGCCCCAGCTGCTCCTGGTCGAACTTGGCGCCGTTCCACTTCATCAGAATCTGTACCTCATTCTGTGGAGCATGAATGGTAGCCATGATGTCCTTACCTGACTGAGGCAGGGCGTAGGTTACCACCTTCTGCGTGTGAATGCCAGCACCAAGGTCAGTATTGAAGGTGTGCGCCATCCTTTTCGTCTGGTTGTCGTAGGTATAGAACTTCAGACCTGTGAACTGAGCCGTTACAGGTTTACCCTGCTCGATGCATCCCCTGTTCACGGCCAGTAGCTTGTGTTTCTGGTCCTTGCAGTTCCAGTAGCAGAGTTCAGTATAGCTATAGGTGTTGCCTGTGTAGCGCTTGTCATAACGCACGAATCCGTTCTTGACGTCGACAGTAAACGAGGCGCCGTTGCTCAGCGCCTGGCCCTGCTGGTGATGGGTCCAGTCGTTCAGAATGCCGTTAATCATTTCCTCGTCGTCTTCCTGCGAGAGGTAGGCGGTCACGAAGTCGGTGATGGTTGGGGTCTGGCCACTATAGTGGACGCGGATGCCCTGTGCCTGGATGGTCAAGCCCATGATGAGGGCAATGACTATAAACAAGATTTTCTTCATATACTCAAGAGTTTTGCTATACACTCCCGTAACGACTCCTCCCAATAGGGGATCTCGATACCATAAGCCTGCTTGATTTTCGTTTTGTCGAGCACGGAATAGTGAGGACGGGCAGCAGGAGTAGGATATTCAGATGTATGGAGAGGACGCACGTGACAAGTGGTAATGCCAGCTATGCGATGGATGGCCTTCGTAAAATCATACCACGAGATAACACCCTCATTACTAAAGTGATAAACACCAGGTTTCACGCCAAGATTTATCGCTGCAAAGATGGCTACGGCCAAATCGCGGGCGTAGGTCGGCGTACCAATCTGGTCGAAGATAACGCCTAACTCAGGCTTATCGTTGCCCAGCCGAATCATGGTCTTCACGAAGTTGTTGCCAAAGGTGGAATAGAGCCAGGCCGTACGGATAATCATCGTACGGCTGCAGGCCTGCTGAGCCGCCTGTTCGCCAGCCAGCTTCGTACGACCGTAAGTGCTGTTGGGACAAACGGAATCGGTCTCGACATAAGGCGTATGGTTGGTACCGTCAAACACATAGTCAGTGCTGATCTGTATCAGCCAGCCGCCGCGACGCTCGATGGCCTCAGCCAAATAGCCAGGAGCCACATGGTTCAGCAGGTCGCAGAACTCCTGGTTCTCCTCAGCCTTGTCTACTGCCGTATAGGCAGCGCAGTTCACGATGCCGTCAATCTGGTTATCGTCAACAAAACGGTTGATGGCCTCTTGGTTGGTAATATCCAACTCTGCCACATCGGTATTAAAATAGACATGCTGGGGGTTCTCCTTTTCCAGCAACTGCATTTCGTTTCCCAATTGGCCGTTACAGCCTGTAACAAGTATGTTCATTTATTCAAACTTTAATCCTTCTTCCTTATCCTTTTTGTAATAATCGGAAAGCATGCCAATAAAGGTTGATATCTCCTTCACGGCGTGCTGGGTATCGGGCGATATTTCCTTCTTCTGCAAGCGAAGCATCATCACGCCATAAAGAGAGTTGAAGCAGGTTTCAATCTCGTTCTCCTGCTTGTCGACTCCACGATTGCGCAGCTCGACGATGAACGGCAGCACCTTATAATAGGCTGTGTTGTAGAAAGGAAACTTCGGCGATTCCAGCAGCTGGCTGTGCAGTTCTATCAACATCTGCAGCGTCACCTTGTTAATCTGCAGGTGCCCCTGTTCACGGCATCCCTCCTGATTCATCATCCTGATGAGGTTGCCAAACCAGTCAAGTTCTTCTTCCTTCTGCTCGTCGCTGTAGTCGAAACGTTCTACGTACTCACGCTTAATGCGCCCCAACGAACAGTCGAAAGCCCTGATGGTGTCCTCTACCTGCCACATATACAGCAGGTATTCCGCAATGTTCTTCTTACGTAATTCTTGTGCTATAAACATATTACCACCTTAAAAGATTCGTCGTAGTGCCAAGCAGCATGATGATACTGCCGAGAATCACAGCTACGCCAATCACCTGATTGATAATCTTAATACCGTTGGTATCGAACTTCGTCCGAATCTTGTCCACCAGCCACGTCAGTCCCCACCACCACAGCATGGCACCGCCCACAATACTGGCAAAGCCCACCAGCATTTCAAACGGATGGTCGGGATAATCAGCGGATTGGAGAACGTCACCAAGAACGCCGTCCACATGTTGTACCAAAGCGTACCCTTCTGCTGCCCTGACTGGTGCATCTTCCTCGTGGGGTCAGTACGATAGGTGAAGAACCCGAAGCCAAGCAGCATCAGGCTACCCACAATCTGCAAGTAGAAGCGGTTCTGGTCGTTATTGATCAGGTCCATGACGAACGACATACCGAAGCCGGAAAAGCCCGCATAGAGTATATCACTAATGGCTGCACCTACGCCCGTTGCCAAGCCATACCATCGTCCTTTGTTCAGCGTGCGCTGCACACAAAGAATGCCCACCGGCCCCATCGGAGCCGATGCAATCATCCCAATGAGCATGCCCTTGAAGATGAAATCAAGTATGTTGATTGGCATGTGAAATGGCATAACGTTTGCAAAGGTACGAAAAAATAATTGAAACGACAATAAAATCGTTAAAACTCTACAGAAAAATGCAATTATTGCCAAAACTTTCGTACTTTTGCACTCAAAAATAGAATACAATGGAATACATGTCTCAAGAAGGCTACGACAAACTCGTTGCCGAACTACATCAATTGGAGAATGTGGAACTGCCACAGGTAAGGGACGCTATTGCTGAAGCCCGCGACAAAGGCGACCTCAGCGAGAACTTCGAATATCATGCCGCCAAGCGTGAACAGTCAAGACTTTTGGGACGTATCCGTTTCAAGCAGAGAGTACTTGAGCATGCCCGCGTGATCGACAAGTCGAGACTGGGCAGCGAGAATGTAGGCCTGCTCAGTCAGGTTGAGATGACCAACCTTAGCAACAACGCCACAATGACCTACACCATTGTCAGTCCTCACGAAGCCAACTTGCGCGAGGGAAAGATTTCTATTAAATCACCCATCGGACAGGCTCTGCTTGGCAAGAAGGCTGGCGACACTGTAGAAGTCCACGTTCCCGCAGGCATTCTGAAGCTACGCATAGAAAGCATTAAGCTATAGTCTTAAACGCACTACCAGCGGCAGATGGTCGCTGAAACCAGGCTGATAGCGCATACCGTTATAGGTGCGGCGCGGACGGTAGCCACCATATTTGTTTTCTTCTTCAAGCAGGAACTTGGGAGCGTGGATATAGGTCGTATCCACCTTATTTATTATTGTAGGGGAGCCAAAGACGTGGTCGATGCTCTCCCATTCACCCTGATAGCGGTAAGTGCCGCGCACCCCATTCTGCCCTCGGGCATCCTTCGTCATGTTGCAAAGGCGATGGTTAGCGATGTATTGCAGCACAGGACTGTCGGCACCGTCGTTGAAGTCACCGGCTACAATAATATGGGCATCGGGGGAATGGGCCTGCAACGAGTCTATCGACTGGCACAAACGATCGGCTACAGCCTGACGGAACGGACGGCTATGACGCTCACCTCCGTATCGGCTGGGCGCATGAACGACGAAGACATGAAGGGTGTCGCCAGTCAGAATTCGTCCAGAGACATAGAGAATATCACGGGTAGGCCGCATGCCTTCAACAGGAACGACGCGAAGACTGTGGCTATTGATGAGCGCAAAGGACGTTGGACTATAGAGAAGGGCGACGTCAATACCTCGAAGATCGGGTGACTGCGTCATAACATATTCATAGCCGGCATTACGAAGCAAGGAACGTCTGGAAAAATCTCGCATCACCGTGTCATTCTCAATTTCGCAGAGGGCTATCAGGTCGGGGATTCCGTCGTTGCAGCAGGAAAGCAGCTCCTGGGCAGTATTGTTCAGTTTCTGCCAATAGCGCTTCTTTGTCCAGTGGCGCGTAGCCTCAGGCAGATACTCCGTGTCCTGCTTCAAAGAGTCGTGACGAGTATCAAAAAGATTCTCGCAGTTAAGTTCCACAAAAGTCAGGAACCCCGATAGCAACAGGCTCAGGAACATTTGCGCTTGATTTTCCAGCCTATGGAGGCAACGACAATAGAAGTCAGGGGCGACAGATAATTAAAGAAGCAGTAAGGCAGATAGGTGAGCGTGGCCACGCCGAGCACAGTACTTTGTGTCAGGCCACAAGTGTTCCAGGGCACAAGTACTGAGGTGACCGTAGCACCGTCCTCACACGAACGGCTCAGCAGGCGTGACTCGTAGCCACGTTTCAGATAGCTGTCCTTGAACATCGAACTGGCCAGCATGATTGAAAGATACTGGTCGGCCAGAGCAATGTTACAAAACAGCGACGTTCCGACGGTAGAAGCCACCAGCGAGGCTGTACCACGAACGAATCGGAGAACAATCCGCATCAAATCCTGCAGCTGACCTGTGGCAGTAAGTGCACCACCAAAGGTCTGGGCACAGATGATGAGCCAGATGGTTGGCATCATACCTCCCATACCGCTGGTATGCACCAACTCGTTGAGCATCGGAACGCCTGTATCTATATCTGTAGAGCCGTAGCATACCTGCATCATTCCCTTGTAGGAGGCAATCAGTCCCCCACCCGATTCACCAGAAATCTGATGAATCAGCGCAGGCTGTACGATAAGCCCCACAATAGCAGCAAGGAAGATGGCCAGAAACAGCACCACCATCGACGGCCATCGGCGGGCAATCATGACACCCGTCAGCACGGGAACGATGAGCAGCCAGGGAGAAATCACGAAGGTGTGCTCCAACCCGCCCATGAACTCAGCTACATTGCCCTGACCTGAGACGTTCATCATGAAACCAGCAATCAGGAACACGGACAGCGAGATGCAGAACGTGGGAACGGTGGTGTAGAGCATGTATCGGATATGGGTAAACAACGGCGTACCCGACACGCTGGATGCCAGCACCGTCGTATCTGACAGCGGCGACAGCTTATCACCAAAGTAGGCACCAGTAATAATAGAACCTGCTATCCAGCCGTCATCGAAGCCGTGAGCCTTGCCAATACCCATGAGAGCAACGCCAATAGTGGCAACGGTGGTCCACGACGAGCCAATCATCAAGCTGACTAAAGCACAGAGCAACGAACTACTGACAAGGAATATCTCTGGGCGGATAATCTGCATGCCATAATAGATCATCGTGGGCACAATACCCGACACCATCCACGTGCCGCCAATGGCACCTATTAACAAAAGAATAATGATGGCAGGAGCACAGCTGGAAATCTTATCGCTGATCTCACGTTCCAGGTTTTCCCACGTCAACCGCTTGGAGAAATGGCCAACGAGCACGCTGACGGCCGATGCCACCAGCAGCGACACCTGACTGGCACCATCCAATGTTGCGTTACCAAAAACGGCAACGCAACATGAGATGAGTACTATCAATACCAGGAACGGCAGGAACGACATTTAGCAAACCTTTTCCAGACGCTTCATGATAGAGAACATGAAGATGGCCGAAATGATGCAAAGGGCGATGAAGACGCTCCAAACAGCCCAAAGGGGTATGTTGCCCCACAGGTAACCACCTACGCCCACAAGCTTGTTACCAATAGCGGTAGCCACAAACCAGCCACCCATCATCAGGCCTTTGTACTTCGGGGGAGCCACCTTCGAGACGAACGAGATGCCCATCGGCGAGAGCAGCAGCTCCGCAAACGTTAATATAAGATAGGTATAGATGAGCAACTGGGGCGTTACATCGGCTACATGGACAGCTACGGGCTCACCATCGGCACCAACAGCGGTCTGCGGCATCGGCAATCCGAAGGAGGCAACAGCCATAAGGCAGTAGGCCAAGCCAGCCACCACCATACCGTAGGCAATCTTACGAGGTGCAGAAGGTTCCTTGCCCTTAGCCGACAAGGAGCCAAAGATAGCCAATGACACAGGTGTCAGAGCAACCACATAGAAAGGATTGAACTGCTGGAAGATGGGAGCCGAGACGGCCACCTCACCGCTGAGCACGTTATACTTCCAAAGCAGGAATCCTATGGCAAGCAGAATGACCACAGCAGAGATGGTCTTCCCCTTCTGGGTCTTACTCTGGAAGAGTGAGAAACCTGCATACACAATGAAAATGATGGCTACGAGGTTCCACACGTCGAAGGCCATACTCTCAACGCCTGTCGAGGTCTTGGCCGTGAACTCGTCAGCGAAGTAGGTCAGCGACAGACCGTTCTGGTGGAATGCCATCCAGAAGAAAATGACCACAGCGAAGACGAGGCAGAGGGCCACGATGCGGGCCTTGGTTTCTTCCTTCGACAGCTCTTCGACCTCTGTCTGCACGCCAGCCTTCTTGGTTCCGCCCTCCACATGACGGAAGGTACTGCGGAAGATGTAGTAGATGGCGATGGAAAGAATCAGCGAAGCACAAGCTACGGCAAAGGCAAAGTGGTAAGAGTCGTTTACCGAGGTGCCAAGATTCTGCTGTGACCACTCCATAATCTTCACGGCAGCCGTAGGAGCAAAGAGTGCACCAATGTTGATGGCCATGTAGAAGATGGAGAAGCCCGAGTCACGCTGTCCGGCATACTTCGGGTCGTTGTAGAGGTCACCCACCATCACCTGGAGGTTGCCTTTGAACAATCCCGTACCTAAGCCGATGAGCACCAGTGCAGCCAGCATCACGACGAGTGCTAAGGTATCGCCGCCAAGGGGTACGGAGAGCAGCAGGTAGCCGGCAAACATAATCAGGATGCCGATGGTCACCATGCGGCCAAAGCCGAACTTGTCTGCCAGCCAGCCGCCTACGATAGGTAGGAAGTAGACCAGCATGAGGAAATCACTATAGATCTCGCCCGCCCAGCCGGCGTCGAGTCCATAATTAGCACGCAAAAATAATGCAAAAACGGCGAGCATCGTGTAGTAGCCGAAGCGTTCGCCTGTGTTGGCCAATGCCAACGCATAAAGTCCTTTAGGTTGGTTTTCGAACATTTTTTATTTGATTTTAGGGTTTTTACTCTTGACGATGTCAAACAGGTAGGCAGCCTTGATGACGATGTTGTAGTAGTTGGACTTGGCAAAATAGTCGCGCTTGGAATTGCCGTAGATATTGCCTAAGCCGAAATAGTAGCGGCCTTCCACCATGAAATGGCCCAGGTGACGATGCGAGAACTCAAGTCCCAGCCCCGCAGCAATACCATAGTCAAGCTTGTTCTCCACAGACATGTGGTACATGTTTGAGTAATAGAACATCTCACCATTCTGTTGCACATTGGGGCCCGAAATGTGGGATACACGCTCAAAGACCATCGGGTTGTCAATATCGAAGTTGGCATCGGTCTTCTCGCTGAGGTAGTAGCCTATCTGCGGGCCTACCTGGAAGAACGCCTGAAACCCGCGGCGCTCACGTCCCCACCCTAACCTGGCAAACAGAGGTACCTGAACATAGTTGACAATTCGACGATACTCCTCTGCCAGTCCAGTTTGAGAATTGATGACCGGTTGGTCCTGACGATTCAAGATACTCTCCTCCCATCCTATCTCCGCATAGTTCACCTCAGCGACAAGGGCACAAATACTTTTGAAGTACTTCTCACCAGTATAGCGCAGCGTGATGCCGAAGGTCTTACCCCACAACTGATTTTGCGGAATCTCAGGCACAAAACCCAGCGAACTCATAGTTACACCACCATTAATGCCGGCGGCAAACTCATTACGATATTCGCCTATCTGCGCAAAAAGCGATATAGGTAGAAATAGTGACAGGAAAAAGAGTGAAGACCGTTTTATCATCTTACTTTTTTCTTTTTAGAAGTTAATGGTCTCCATCCGATGTTCCGGCAGATAATGAACAAAGACCAAACTCTCGTTGCGCAGTCCTCCGTTACCAATACGGTCAAACTTCAGCGGCGTCTGCACAGGTTCATACGCAACCATACCTGGGGCACCCGTAAAACTCTTTCCATATCTCTTGAATCCCTGCACGAAGTACATTGTATGGTCAAAGCCTGTCAGCGCAAAGCGTGGCTGAGACGTCATCATATCCTGACGGAAATTCGAGCGATACTTCTGCTCCAGACGCATTGTCCTCGATGTCAGCGGATTATAATGGTAGGCTGCTGGTATGTAGGTGTTGTATTTGTAGAAGTTGTCAAGCTGGTACTTGGTATACATCAGCCACTCCGTATAGCCAAACAGCGTTACCTGAAGTCCCCTGACCGATGTGGTCAGCCCGTCGAGCTTAGCCAGCGTCACATTCAGTTCTGGCGAACGACCGGTATTCAGGATCACAACATTTGGCTTCGTGGTGCTGAACGACTTGGCAAATTGTGCCTCCGACGATTTCAGGTTGGTGATAGAATACTCCACGCCCTTCAACTCTAACTGACGGCGCAGCCCGAACGTGAAGATGCCCTTCTGGCTGGTGGTGTCATTACAGTCGATGAACACGGGATGATAGCCCTGGAACTGTTTAAGGAACTGCGAAATAACCCGCTCGATGAAAACGGATTGAGGCTGGTATATCTGGAAGATATTGCGGTTGACCAGCAATTCAGGCGCATTAATAGAGAAGGGTATCACTAAGCGAATGTCGTTTTTCTGAACAAACTCCGACAACTGCGTCATCTGCTTTGAATAGAGAGGGCCGAAAATGAAATCACACTTCTGGGCAGCTTTGTCGCGCAGCACAGGAGCAATATCCTTGTCCTCGGGTGTGTTCCAGGCATGAACGTCGATGGAATAGCCCAATTTCTTCAAGCTGTCGCAGGCCATCAGTACGCCGCGATAGTACTCTATCATACGTCGTCCGTCGCCATTGTTGTCATGTAAGGGCAGCATCACACCTAAGCGGACGGTGTTCGGGTCTCTCCTGTCGTCAGCCTTCTTTTCCGGTTGTGCCACAACTACCGGTTGTGCTACAGTAGTAGTAGTGGTGGTAGCAGTCTTGGCGAATGGAATATTAATATAGGTATCCTTCTTCAGCTCATAGTCAGGCTTGTTCATGTCAGGGTTGGCATCAATCAGTTCCTGAATGGTCAACCCATACTGACGGGCAATGCCGAAGATGGTTTCCTTTTTCTTCACCTTGTGGATTTCACGCCATACCTGTCCCTGAGCATAGGCAGTTTCTGCCGCAAAGGCAACGATGATGGCCATCATGATGTATCTAAGAATACGTATCATTTTTCGTTCGTTTTCAGTTTTGCGCTACAAAAGTACGAAATAATTATGAATTATGCACCCGACATTGTCGCTTTTTTAAAAAAAGAATGACGAATTACGAATAATTTTGTATCTTTGCACCAAAATTCACACAACGATGAAAGCAAGACGTATCTTAATTGCCGCCATAACGACTGTTTTTTCATTGACGGGAAATGCCCAGCGTATGGCACCTACCGCCACCTACTTAGACGAGAACAACAGCTTCGTCGATAGTTCTGTTGACTTTACCGAACAGGCTCCGCTCGATGTGACCTTCCGAGCCAACCCTGAGAACATAGACGACCATACCGCAGCATTTGAGTGGCATTTCCGCAAGGAGGGTGACACACAAGACCTGATGGTGCGCTACGAGGAGGACACCCAGTACACTTTCGTTGAGTCAGGCACTTTCGTAGTGACGCTCAAAGGCCGACTGACAGACATTGACTATGAGATGGACTCTGTAACCATCAAAATAACCATCAGCGAGAGTAAGTTGGAATTCCCCAATGCCTTCTCGCCCAACGACGACAAAATCAACGACATCTTCCGTGCCAAAAGGTCGACAGACGGTAAGCCCCTCTACCGCAGCATTGTGGAGTTCCACGCCTACATCTTCAACCGCTGGGGACAGAAGCTCTTCGAATGGACTGATCCTGCCGAAGGCTGGGACGGCACCTATAAGGGCCATCCTGTGAAAGAAGGCGTCTACTTTTTATTGGTAAAGGCCAAGGGTGCCGACGGTCGCGAGTATAACATCCGCAAAGACGTGAACCTGTTACGAAGCTATACAGAAGCCGAGAAAAGCACTTCACAAGAGTAGGATTCTATGGAAAAGATTCAAGTCTTCGGTGCCCGCGTACATAACCTGAAGAACATCGACGTAGAGATTCCCCGCCAGTCGCTCACGGTTATTACCGGCCTTAGCGGCAGCGGCAAGTCGTCGTTGGCCTTCGACACCATCTTTGCCGAAGGTCAACGCCGCTACATTGAGACGTTCTCGGCCTATGCCCGCAACTTCCTCGGAGGTATGGAGCGACCCGATGTTGATAAGATAACGGGTCTCTCGCCTGTCATCAGCATCGAGCAGAAAACTACCAATAAGAATCCCCGTTCTACCGTAGGGACCACCACCGAGATCTATGACTACATGCGACTGCTCTATGCCCGTGCCGGTCAGGCTTACAGCTACATGACGGGTGAGCAGATGGTGAAGTATACCGAGGAGCGGGTGGTCGACATGATACAGCACGACTACGCAGGTCGCAAGATTCTGATTTTAGCGCCGCTGGTACGTAGCCGCAAGGGCCATTATCGTGAACTCTTCGAGGCTATGCGCCGTAAGGGCTACCTCAACATCCGCATCGACGGTGTGATGTATGAGATTACTCAGGGCATGAAGGTAGACCGCTACAAGAACCACGACATTGAAGTAGTGATTGATAAGTTGAGCCTCCCCCCTGCGCCCTCACAAGGAGGGGGAGATGAACGGCTGATGAAGTCGGTGGCACTGGCCATGAAGCAGGGCGAGGGTCTCATCATGATTCTCGACAAGGACACCAACGAGGCTAAGTTCTTCTCGAAGCGACTAATGTGTCCTACTTCAGGCATAAGTTACAGTGACCCGGCACCTAACAACTTTTCGTTCAACTCTCCACAAGGGGCTTGTCCACATTGCAAGGGACTGGGCTATATCAACGAGATTGACCTGAAAAAGGTGATACCCAACCGCAATCAGAGCATCCACGAAGGCGGCATTGTGCCCTTGGGAAAATATAAGAACCAAATGATATTCTGGCAGATTGATGCCATCCTCAAAAAATATGACTGTGACCTGAAAACACCCCTCGCCGACATCCCTGACGATGCCCTGCAAGAGGTGCTCTACGGCTCGTTGGAGAACGTTCGTATAGACAAAGAGCTGGTTCACACTTCCAGCGACTACTTCGTATCGTTCGACGGCATCATCAAGTACCTGCGGAATGTAATGGAGAACGACGACTCCGCTGCCGGACAGAAGTGGGCCGACCAGTTTCTGGCCGAGGCCCAGTGCCCTGAGTGCAAAGGTCAGCGACTGAACCGCGAGGCACTTTCGTACAGAATCTGGGACAAGAATATTGCCGAACTGGCCTCGATGGACATTGCGGAACTCCGCGAATGGCTCGACCACGTAGAAGAGCACCTCGACAACCAGCAACGCCAGATAGCCAAAGAGATATTAAAAGAAATACGTACGCGCCTGGATTTCCTCTTAGAGGTGGGTCTCGACTACTTAGCCTTGAACCGTCCGTCGGCTTCGCTATCGGGTGGTGAGAGCCAGCGCATCCGTCTGGCCACCCAGATTGGCTCCCAGCTGGTCAACGTGCTCTACATTCTCGACGAGCCCTCGATTGGATTGCACCAGCGCGACAATGAGCGACTTATCCGTTCGTTGAAGGAATTGCGCGACTTAGGCAACACCGTCATCGTTGTCGAGCACGATCGCGACATGATGCTTGCTGCCGACTGGATTGTCGACATCGGGCCTCGTGCCGGCCGCAAAGGTGGCGAGGTCGTGTTCCAGGGGACACCTGAAGAGTTGCTGAAGGCAGATACGCTGACGGCGAAGTATTTAGCCCCCTCCAACCTCCCCCGACTGGGGGAGGCTATAGCCGACTCAGAAGCCTCCCCCAGTCGGGGGAGGTTGGAAGGGGCTTCGCTTCTTTTGCGCGGCTGCACCGGCAACAACCTCAAAAATATCACTGTGGAGTTCCCGTTGGGCAAGCTCATCCTCATTACAGGCGTGTCAGGGTCTGGCAAGTCGACACTCATCAACGAGACGCTGCAGCCCATTCTCTCGCAGCATTTCTACCGTTCACTGAAGCGCCCGATGCCCTACGAAAGCATCGAGGGCTTGAACCTGATAGACAAGGTGGTCGACGTTGACCAGTCGCCCTTAGGCCGCACACCGCGCTCCAACCCTGCCACCTATACCGGCGTCTTCAGCGATATCCGCACATTGTTCGTTGGACTGCCCGAAGCCAAGATTCGCGGCTACAAGCCCGGCCGCTTCTCGTTCAATGTCAAGGGTGGCCGTTGCGAGACCTGTGGGGGTAATGGCTACAAGACCATCGAGATGAACTTCCTGCCCGACATACAGGTGCCCTGCGAAGAGTGTCACGGCAAACGCTACAACCGCGAGACTTTAGAAGTGCGCTACAAGGGCAAGTCGATTGCCGACGTGCTCGATATGACCATCAACCAGGCTGTGGAGTTCTTCGAGAACGTACCGGAAATACTGCGCAAGATAAAGACCATCCAGGACGTCGGCCTCGGCTACATCAAGCTCGGCCAGCCCTCCACTACCCTCAGCGGTGGTGAGAGCCAGCGCGTGAAGTTAGCCACCGAACTGTCGAAGCGCGATACGGGTAAGACCGTCTACATCCTCGACGAGCCCACAACGGGTCTTCACTTCGAGGACATCCGCATCCTGATGCAGGTGCTCCGCCGCCTTGTAGATCGCGGCAACACCGTCATCGTCATCGAACACAACCTCGACGTCATTCGTCAGGCCGACTGGATCATCGATATGGGGCCCGAGGGTGGCCGCCGCGGTGGTGAAGTCCTCACCGTTGGCACGCCCGAAGAGGTGGCTATGAGCCAAAAAGGCTACACTCCGCACTTCCTGAAACAGGAGCTTGGAATATAAATTTCTGAGTCCACTTCAGAAAGTTTTACAACGATTATCGCTGAAAAACTATGCAAAGCCACTCCCCTCCCATCAAGGGGAGGGGTAAGGGGGTGGGGTCTGTATTCTCCTGTCAGCAAAGAAGTTACTGACCCCACCCCTACCCCTCCCCTACAAGGGAGGGGAGCTGCTGCGCATAGTACGATGTATTAGAAGCGACTTTATAAAGTGGGATCTCAACTACTTGATTTTTTTATAGTGCAATCGGCACCACCACTTTGACGCCGATGTTGCGTCCCATGTTGTAGACGGGACCGCCCTCGGCATATTTCAACCGACTGAGGTGTGAGCAGTACAAGCGGTTGAAGAGGTTGGTGGCGGTGAGATAGATGGAGCACAGACGGCGGCCATTCAGACGGACGTCGGTACCTGCCGACATATTAAATAAGGTATAGGAGGGCGTTACCGTCTCCGTATCATTGGCCGTATGCACTTTATCCTGCTTCAGATAGCACTCCAGTCCGACCGACACGTAAGTATTGTTGAGCCAGTGCTGACCGTCGCGGATAAACTCGTAGCGCAGGTTGCTGTTCCAGCGAGGAGCAGGGGTAAAGGGAAGCCAACGGGCATCCTCAGACTGGTGCAGCTGGCGGGCATTGACATAAGAGAAAGTATTCTCGAAGTGCAGCGGCTCAACAGGATGGAAGTCGACCATCACTTCCCCACCCCACAGACGGGCGTCGCCCTGGGTGAACTGGTATTGGTCGTCGACGATACGCTCCAGAAAGATGAAGTCGCTGATATGGTTGGCAAAGAACGACAGCTGAGCAGAGAAGATCTCGGAAGAGTAGTCGATGCCCAAGTCGCCCTGCCAGCTGAACTCCGGCGACAGGTCGCTGTTGCCAATCTCATAGCGGAAGGTTCCCTCATGCTCACCGTTCGAGCCCAGCTCACTGAGGGTGGGAGCGCGGAAGCCGCGAGACAGGTTCAGGCGCAGGTTGATGCGGTCGCTCAGGTTGTAGATAGCTCCGATGCTACCCGTCACTCCGTTGAAGTTACGGCTAAAGTCCTTGAATCGCAGCACCCCGTCGTCTTCCAAAGCATAGCTGTGCAGGTGGCGGTTGTCATAGCGCAGACCTCCGCTCAGCGTCAGACGGTCAAGACTGTAGGTGGCCGAGGCAAAGGCACCGATGTCGAACAGCTTATACGAGGGAATCAGGAACTCATCGCCCAAGTTCTCGCTATGCTGCCACATGCCCGACAAGCCTGCGGCATAGGTCAGATGTCCGATAGCAGGCGACTGGTAGTGAAGGTCGTAGTTAACAGTATGCAGGCGGAAGTCGAGTCCTGGCTCATCACCGTCTTCGAACTCCTGACGGCGGTTCTGCTGATAACCTACCACAGCCTTCACGGAGCCGTCGCCCACAATGAATGAGTTGTCGAGGGCAGCCTTGTAGTGATAGATCTTCTGGAAGGGGTCGGAGGGCTCCAGCTCACCAGTCTCTTCATCGCGCTCTCCTTCAACCAATCCTGGCTTGATATGATAGGCCGACAGCTTCAGGTGGCTGTAACCCCACGCACGGTTCAGGCCGAGCATTCCCGTCAGGGCACGTTCGTGGAACTGCGAGCCATAGACTTTGGAGTCGTGCTTGTTGCCATACTCCGAAGCGTCCTTCTGACTCCATCGCCAGTTCCAGACAAAGCCCTGCTGGTTGCCGGCAAAGTCGACGGTGTAGTCCCACAGGTTGGCGTTGGTCTGGTATTCACCGCCCACATTAGCCGCCATCTTTCCTAACGGCATCACAGGGTCTTCGTGCATCACCAGCACACCGGCCAGCGCATCGGAACCATACATCAGCGAGGCAGGGCCCTTCAGGATTTCCACACTATGGACGGTCTGCGGGTCAATCTCTATACCGTGCTCGTCGCCCCACTGCTGTCCCTCCTGACGAATGCCGTCGTTGACAACGACAATGCGGTTGTAGCCCAAGCCGCGGATAACGGGCTTCGAAATGCCGCTACCGGTAGTAATCTGGCTAACGCCCGGCTGATGAGCCACCGCATCGATGATATTGGTCGAAGGCGTCTGCAGCAGTTCAATGGGCGTCACCACCGACACTGGCGACGGCGACTTATCGGCCAGCGAAGAGCCTGTTAGACCTGTAACGATTACCTCGCCGAGCATCGCATTGTTCTCGTGCATCACAAAGTCCAGTGTGGTGGTAGTGTGCAGGTTCACGGATTCTATGATGGTTTGGTGGCCGACGTAGCTCACCTGAATAGTTGTCTTGATGACGGGCAGGGACTTGAAGTTGTATTCACCCTGCGCATTGGTGGTGGTTCCCTGCTTCAGGTCAGGGAAATAGACGCTTGCTCCCACGACGGGCTGTCCGTCGACGGCGTCGGTAATGATGCCCCGCAGCGTGGTCTTGCTGGCCAAGGGCTCAGCTGTCGCCGTCAGCACCACACTGAACAACGACAGAAGGAAATATAGTTGTTTCATTCTGAATAAGTTTTTTAATGATTAAAAATAGAAAAACTGTGGTTCAGAATGTGACAGGAGGAGCGCGCGATGACTGATGGCCGACGGGAATGGCAGCCACGAAACGGGGGCGCCAAGCTACATCGGCAGTTGACAATGTGTTGATTGCGAAAAGAACAACGGCATCGGGCTGAACGTAGGTCAGCGACGTAAACTGACAGATGACGCAATCGTCGTGCGATACCGTCTGAGACGTGAAATGACCCGGATGTGGCTGATGGTGCTCACACTGCACACAGATGTTCTCCACATCGGTTTCAACATGATGGAGGTGAAACGAAACGAGCGCCATCATCGGTACGAATACCGACAACAGCACCCATGATGCTATCCTGCTTTTCACTTCCAATCTTTTCATTCCGGCTGCAAAGGTACAAAAAGAAAAGGGAACCCGCAATGGATTCCCTCTTCTTTTATATCTTTTTTCAGAATTTTAGAAGTTCACACCAATATTCAGATAGAATGCGTTGGCATGAGCCGTCTTATTGTCATCATCAGCAATGTTGACAAGACCTAACTGATAGCCTACTTCAGCATAGATCATGTTGTACTCAGCACCGCAACCTAACTTCAGGCCGATGTCATTGCGGTTCAGGAACTTGTCGTAGACAGATTCCTTACCCTTGCTACCGCCGTTGACAACGTCCACATATTCACGCTGGCCACCTACGCCATAGGCAAAATAGGGACCGAGGAAAGGCAGCACGGCAATGTGCTCAGAAGCCTGGATACCATACTTAATCAACAGGGGAATTTCAATACAATTCAAATCTGCCTTGTACTTACCGTCCTTACCACCACGCTGGGTGAAGTAGAAACCAGTCTCGAGGAAAGCAGGAGCCGTCTCAGAAAGACGCAGACCGAGCACGCCACCAATAGTAAAGCCCGTCTTAAGTCCGGAATAATCCATGATATTGGTTCCGTCCTGTACCTCTGTATCACCAGAAATGCTTCCAAAGGCCAAACCAAAGCGTACACCATAGTAAAGGTTGCTCTTGTCGAGTTCAAAACCACCGCTGGCAAACTGTGCAAACGAAGGCACGGCCAGCATCATTGCTACAATAGCTGTAAAAAACTTCTTCATAATTATAAATGTTAAGTTTGTATTACTATTCAATTTCAATTGCAAAATAACAACAATTTTCGCAGATTACCAAACTTTTTAGTAAAAAAAACACAAATACTGGCTATTTATTGCCGTATAATAAAGAATAATGCGTAAATTTGCAGACCATAAATGAATATGAGCGAACAACTTATGAAGAAACAGATTATCAGTCTACTGGCACTCTTTTCACTGGCTGTCGTGCTGCAAAGTGCAGCGCCTCAGGAAGAAAAAGTCATGACAAAAGAGGGCGACACCTACATTGTGAATACCACCACGCTGAGCAAGGACATCATTGGCTACATGGACGCGACTCCCGTCAAGGTCTATATTAAAAAGAATAAGGTAGAGAAGGTGGAGTTCCTGAAGAATAAGGAAACGCCGAAGTACTTTGCCAAAGTCAAGAATGCCCTGCAGACGAAGTGGGACGGTCAGAAAGTGAAGGATGCCGCCAAGATGAAAGTTGACGGCGTTACTGGCGCTACCCTTTCTTCGAACGCCGTTATCAAAAACGTTGAACTGGCCCTGGACTATTACCAGCAACACAAATAGACGATGAAAGGCCGGCCGCTGCTTCCTCTACTGGCGCTGCTGTGTATGGTCATGTCTGTCCGCTCTGCTGACTATACCAAGTTGTCGACGCACGTCAGAAGCATCATCATCAATCAGGAAGTGCAGGCTGCACAATCCCGAAATCTACATCATATCAATACGAAAGGTCGACGGCCGCTTGCCAAACAGCAAGAGCGGCTGTTGACTGCTTTTGTTCGTATTGCGCCTGCCGACGGCCTTCAGGTGCTGGAGGACTACGGTTGCAAGATCTATGCACAGCAGGGCGACGTGGTGATTGCCAGCATTCCCCTGAGCAACCTCGGCGCATTGTCCGACCATCCGTCCGTACACCGTATTGAGGCAAGTCCGTCGTCGCATCTCACGATGGACACCACCGTCACCATCACCGGCGTCGACAAAATCCAGAATCCTGACCTTAGGATTCCACACTCACCCTTTACCGGCAAAGGCGTTGTGGTAGGTGTGATGGATGTGGGCTTCGACTTGACACATCCCAACTTCTACGACCCCTTGACCCACCGCTACCGCATCAGCGCCTTGTGGGACCAGCTGTCGCCCGACACCGTTGGCTCCGAATTTCCCGTTGGTCGCGACTTCGTTGGCCCCGACGCCGTGAGGGAGCAGCAGCGGTCATACGACGGCCTGATACAAGGTCACGGCACCCACACCTTGGGCATTGCCGCCGGCAGCGGCTACGACAGCCCTTACCGCGGTATTGCCTACGATGCCGACATCTGCCTGGTGAGCAACGCCATCAACGGCGACATCGACCTGATCGACTCTACCGACTACGACAAGTATACCACCGCCGTCGACGGTCTTGGATTCAAGTACATCTTCGACTATGCCGACCGTCAGCACAAGCCCTGTGTCGCCTCGCTCAGCGAGGGCTACACCCCCTTCCTCGACGAAGAAGACGTGCTTTACGCCTACTTCCTGTATAACCTCTTGGGGCCCGGACACATCATCGTGGCCTCTGCCGGCAACCAGAGCATCGTCAACACCTACATGAAAAAGGCCAAGGATCAGGCCGAAGCCGGGGCCTTTATCAACACACCTGGCGACTCTGCCTATTACAAGATAAAGACCAAAGACCCCCTGTCACTCTCGCTCTATGCCTTTACCGACGAAAACAGCGTTGACGTGCTCCACCTCCTTTCGTCGGCCTTTGGTGATCAAGACCAGCTCATTGACACCTTATTTATTAATAACCACGCCGACACCTGCGCCATCCAGTTGGAACGCTATGAGTCGAAGTTCGGCAGCGACACCATCTACACCATCCAGCTCATTGCCAACAAGCCCTTCAAAGAAATGCCCGACATCGCTATGGTGTTCGACGGAGCCGACACAGAAGCCGAGCTCTTCGGCAGCCTGTCGTATGCCTTGAAGGGAAGTGGCTACGCCCCAAAATGGGTACAGGCTGAAATCGGCCACAACGTGCTGGCTCCGGGGTGCTTCCCGTCTGTCATCTGCGTTGGAGCCACTGCCCATAGGTTAGGATTCACCAACTACGAAGGCAACTATCAGGACAAATCCGCAGGAATGACGGTGGGACTGCGCAGCAACTACTCCTCCTACGGCCCCGCAATGACCGGCATGCAAAAACCCGAGGTGGTGGCCCCGGGTAATAACATCATCTCGTCGTTCAGCAGTTTCTATATCGAGGACAATCCCGACAGACAGAAAAACGACGTAGCCCACTTCGACTACGAGGGACGGACCTACGCCTGGACTGCCGATACCGGAACGTCAATGTCAGCACCTGTCGTGGCGGGCATCATTGCCCTTTGGCTACAGGCCAACCCCAACCTTAACACCAACGACATCAGGGACATCATGGAACACACCTGCCGCCACCCCGTTGACACGCTTGACTATCCTAACGACCAATATGGCTACGGCGAAATCGATGCCTACCGGGGCCTGCTCTATGTTCTCGGACTCGACAGCGTCGACGGCATCAGTCACCACCAGCCTTCCAGCGCCACCCTCCGTCTGCAGGGCCGACAGCTCTATGTCGACGGCACTTCCCAAGGCTCCCTCACCATCTACAGTACCAACGGACGGCAACAGCTCCGTCGCCCACTCACCGATAGTCCCATCGACCTCTCAATCCTCCCCCCCGGCGTCTATGCCGTTCAGATCAACGCCATCAATCCTTCGGAATCCGGTTCAGTCCTGATACGGTTAACACCGTAAATCGTGGATGGTGTTTTTTTGTGGATAGTGGATGGTGGATGGTGGATAGTGGATAGTGGATGGTGTTTTGTGGATAGTGGATAGTGGATAGTGGATAGAGATTTGTTCCTGCCGAGAAATGACGCTCCAAAGTATTCTCCATCCACCATCCACTATCCACCATCCACAAAAAAACACCATCCACTATCCACTATCCACAAAACACCATCCACTATCACTCCGCCTGCTTACTTCACCTCCACGTAGTCGTTCATCTCGAACGTGGTGATGGCCTTCAGCGCCTTCTTGGTAAGCTTGTCGTCCTCGTCGCCAGCGCCCTCGGGCAGGAAGTTGATCTTCACGCCCTTGATCATCTCGTTGGGGTTGAAACCAGCGATGGTAGCGGCGCCCTGACCGGTGATGCCGGGCGAGAAGGTGCCCAGTCCGTCGAGCTTCACGGGAACGCCCTGCGTCATCATCTCACGCAGACAGCTGATGATGTTCTGCAGCACCAGCACTGCTAAGTCGTACTTCACCAGCGAACCGTGCTCGGAGATGTGCTTGGCGAAACCCTTCAGGTTCAGTCCGCTGCGCTTGAAGATGCGAGGGTAGTACATACCGTAACCCTTCGACTCGGTGTTGTTGTTCTTGTAGAGGTCTACAAGCATGGGAATT
>CADBHI010000071.1 GCA_902794405.1 uncultured Prevotellaceae bacterium | reverse complement strand
GATGGCCGTGTATAGACTGTCATGTGCTTAATTTCCTTGTATTCAAGCATGCAGTTACTTTAGCGGGGCAATTTGTTTCCCATTTATAGAGGAAAGATAAGTATAATTTGGCAAACAACGTTCATTGTGAGCCGTTATTTTTGTTTTTTTATAGCTTAAGAGTCTATTCACGGCAGTTTATTGCCATTGACAAACGCCCGATGCTCCAAATCCTCCTTGTATTTTCGAGTGTAGGAACTTATGGGGTTCATGGGGCTTTTATACAACGGACGGAACCACTCATCGGTCTCTATTCGCTTCCGCGTCCTTTGTATGATTTCCTGATAACGCCGTAAATAGGAAATATGCGAGGGATACCTTTGGAAGTTGGCCGTATCGTCAAGGAAAGCATTTGCTTCTCTGTAGTATTCATCCAATTGACGCTTGTAACGGTCAAACTCGTCAGAAGATGCAATGTGCAGGTGGGGTTGATTCAGGAATGCCTTCTCTTCTTCAGAAAGTTCACTCTTAATGGGGCCTAACACTTCTGGAGTAGTTCCCAGCTGCTCTATTGTGGCTGTTTCTCGCTGCTCTGTTGGGGCGGTTTCTTTCTTGTTTTGTTCGACAATTTGGACGTCTTCTCTCGCGTTAATGGTTTCTGGCTTTTCTATGATGATTTCCTTCTGAGGCCCAGTGACTTCTGCTGCCTGCTGCTGCCTGGTAAATATGAAATAGCCAATGGACAACACAACAACGAGAAGCATGAGAACGGGCCAGAAAGTGTGGGGTCTTCTGGCGGACAGAGCATCTTGCAAGTCTGAAATGGTCTGATAGCGGGTCGTAGGGTCAGGAGCTGTACAGCGAGCTATTACCTTATTATATATATTATGGTTTGGTAGACATTCGAGGATTCTGCCAATGGCATAGATGTCAGTGCGTACGTCCACCACCCCACCCGTCAGTTGTTCCGGGGCAGCAAAGGCGACAGTACGACCTGTGGTATCAGGAAAGGTATCGGTATAGCAACAGCCAAGGTCGATGAGTTTGACGTCAGAGCCAATACGGGTAAGCAGGATGTTGTCGGGCTTTAAGTCGAGGTGAAGCACCTGATGACTATGCAGATATCCTACAACGTCTAACAGCTGGTGTAGAAACTTATCCGTGTTCTTGCGGTTTCGGAAATAGTCGGGCTGTGTGGCAAGCCTCGTGGAAAGCGTCTCGCCGTCAACATACTCCATCAAAATGTAGTCATCGTCGAGCGAGATATAACGCACCAAATTGGGATGCTCCAGCTGATAGCCCGTCTCGAACTCTTTCCGCAAAGCTTCCTGATAGCGGATGTCACCTGCCACCTCTGGTTTCAGGCGCTTCAGGAAGTGCAGTTTACCATAGAGTTTCACACGGTATGTGTTACAGGTGGCTCCTTGAGCTTCCAACTGTTCAACAGCCTCAAAACGAGACCCACTATCAGAGAACTGCGACGACTCCACTGAATGAATTGGTTAATTAAGATTTGACCATCAGCTTTGAACAACAATAGAAGACAGGCCAGAGACGCGGCCTGCAGTAAAATGCCCTAAAGACTCACCACTGCGCCAGACATTGATAACAAGCAAAGGATGATGCAGCACGAAATTCAGTATTTCCACCTCATCGCCCACCTTGAGCTTGCTGTTCAGACTCTCTATAACACGATAACGATGGTTGCCAAGATACAAGAATCTCACTTTCCTGTCTGGCAGATAGGTAATCTCAACACAGGCATCGGGGAGTAAGTCGGCAGAGCGCACTTCACCCTCAGGCGCATCAAAATCCGAATTGCCTTTATCTTCTATCTTTGAGAGTTCCTCCCAATGAGCATAACCCAAGTAGCGGGCTATGGCATCGAGCGTGCTAGCATGAGGAGTACGTTCATCCTGGGCAAAGCCAACGAGTCGCTTCAACGTTGTTGACCCAATATGAACTCCCGTCTTACTCTCTATATCGAGTGATAGGATTTCACAATCAGAAGGCTGTCTTAATTCACTTCCCGACTTCGCCTTCAGCAGTTGTACGATATGAAATGGTAACTTCATTGTGAGCTGTATTTTTTGCAAAAGTAGTGAAAATATGTGGAATTCAACAAAAACAAGACGAAAAGTTTGGAATTTCAAGAATAATAAGCAAAAAAGTGAGAAATGAGCTGCAATATGTTGCGTTTCTCGAAAATAATGAGTAACTTCGCAACAAAAATCACGAACTTACAGATATGGAAGAAAAAGTACTGACGGCGAAAGATATACCTTGGAGGTATCCCTTGTGTTTCAACAACGAGTGTGCAGATAAGGACAGATGCATGCACTATCAGGCCTGGCTGCTGACGCCCAAAGAGCGAGACTGCGGCGCAGCCGTCTATCCTACTGCCTGGGAGGAGGGCCAATGCCGATGCTTCCAGGAGAAGAAACTGGTGAAGAGAGCCTGGGGATTCACGCACATCTATGACAATGTGCCTAAACATCTAAGGCCTGAGGCTCGCCAATATATGCGTGCATTATTCGGAGGTGGAAACGGACCATATTATCGAGTGCATAACGGTGAGCGCATGCTCTCACCCCAAAAGCAGGAAGAAGTTTTAAAGATTATCGCCAGTTATGGCAGCATCGAGGGCATTGAGTTTGACCATTATGTGACGGAGTGGAACTTTTGAAAGGAAGAATCAACAATTTCTGCCTTACATCTACTATTTACGACATATATCATTGGCAATAAACAAGTTGACATAATAATTACATCTATTTTGCCTCTACTTTGCCTCTACATATCATCTACAGTCCCTCTACCCTATTCTCATTAACGGTAAAAGACCATCCACATTAGGGGCATAGGCTACAAACATTAGCGGGTAAAGACGATTAACACTATGGGAAAGGGAATGTTCCCAGCCTGGGAACGAAACATTCCCACGTTGGGAATGCGACATTCCCAACGTGGGAATAAGCAGTAAGTCAGGGGGTATTGCGGCAGAAATGGCGCTTAAACTGCAAGTAGAGGCACGATAGATGGTTAGTAGAGAGTTAGTAGAAGCAAAATAGAAGAAAATTTTTGGAAAAAACTCCGTCTCGACAAAAAAGAAACGAGTTTCTTTGTTTTGTCCACGACTTTTCGTACCTTTGTCCCCAACTAACCAAAACTGGAAACATGAAGAGGCTATTTGCAACTGTCTATATACCTGTCGCAGTCCTGCTGCTTCTGCTGATGGTCAGCGGCAACAGCAAGGCTGACATGCTTAGAGCTTATCTTCCGTCCAAGGAACAGAGGGCGTGCAGAAGAGGTGAGGTCATTGTGATGTATCGCTCTTCGGAAGGGGCACAACAGGCACGAAGCCGAAGCAACGAGAGCCGACTGGCCAGTGTGCTCAACGCGATGGGAGCCAAGGAAATCAGGCGGCTCCGCGCTCACGCAACGACGGGTGCTGACAGTACAAACGCCAGCAGGACAGCCTATAACGAGACAAGATATCGGCTATTGGACGACTTGGTGAGTCGCATCAGTCTGCTAAGCTTCGATACAACGCTGGTCTGCACCGAGGAAGAGGCCGCAACCATGCTGATGGCATTAAATGAGGTGGAGTTGGCTGAGCCCAACCTGATAGTAAACCTTCTCCCCCAGCCCATTGAAAGTACGGACGATCAAGAGACGAAGGACTGGAATTCTGACCAATGGTATTTAGAGGCTATCAACATGCCCCAGTTGTGGCAGCAGCCTGTCATCAACGCCAAGCGTCCCGTAGTGGCCATCGTCGACACAGGCGTAGACACCACCCATCCGGAACTGAAAGACCGCATTGTCGAGGGCGGCTATGACTTCGTTGCCGACACATCCTTCGTCTTCGATGCTCATGGTCACGGCACCCATTGTGCCGGCATTGTGGCAGCTGCCGGTCTTCAGGTAAGGGGAGCCAACCCCGACGCCCTCATCATGCCTATCACCGTGTTCGACGCATTAGGCTCCGGCAATCTCTTCAATATCATGTCGGGCATTGTTCTCGCTGCCGAAAACCAAGCCGACATCATTTCACTCAGCTTAGGCAGCTACAACAATTCCAGTCTCTACCACAACACGGTCAACACCGTGGCAGAACAATGCATCATAGTGGCGGCAGCCGGCAACGACGGGGTATGCATGCACTCCACCCATCGCGACCTTCACGGCATAGCGACGCCTCACCTTCCCTGTCTGCCAGGTGCCTACGAAACCGTGATTGGCGTGATGGCCACCAATGAGGAGGGCGAGCTGGCCTCATGGAGCAACTTCGACTGTAACGGGCCGCTGCGTGGCGTCTCCCAAACGGGGTTCGAGGGCTGGGGCTATCAATTGCGTGTACCTGGCAACAAGATACTCAGCACACTACCCGACGGTCAATACGGCACGATGAGCGGCACGTCGATGGCAACGCCTTTGGCCGCAGGCGCCATATCGCGGCTGATGCAATGTCGTAACTTCGCCAGCCGTGAGGAGATGGTGCGGACGCTCATTATGACGACTCACGGACAAATCGACCTGATGGCCGCTTTGGAAGCTACGCCCGACATGCTGCACCCAGGATTGTTTACCGAAGAGATTGACGGGCTAATAATGACTTTCAAAGAAACCAGCGACGGCACAGCACAGTTGGGCGACGGTCAAACGGCCGCCGTACAAACGGCTCTGGTGGGAGAGAAGCTGACCGTGCCCGACGAGGTGAGAGGACTGGCGGTAACGACGCTGGCTCCCCATGCCTTGGAGGGATGCACCACCCTCAAGACGGTGAAGCTGGGCAGCAACGTGGAGCAGATTGACGACGCTGCCTTCCACGACTGCTCGGCATTACAGGAGCTGATTTTCGGCACCCGTCTCCCTCCAGCAGCCGAAGCTACAGCCTTCGACAGCCAACACTTCCAGACCGTCACCCTGTGCAACGCCATAGGCTACGAAGAGAACTACGCGAAGAACTTCCAGTCCGAGGCCCCTTGGAGCAGTTTCAGTCATTGGCAGGAGTTAGAGCTGACGACGGGCAACCGTTTCTATGAGACCATTGACAATACGCGCATGAGTTTCATTATCTATAATCAGGACAACCGTATTGCCCAGGTGGGCGACGGAGAGCTCTGTATTGCTTCGTCACGTGGCGGCCACCTGACCATTCCGTCCATAGTGGACGGTCTGGTGGTGATGTTGGTCGGCGAAGAGGCTTTCAATGGCAGCAATCTGACGTCGGTGACACTTCCCAAGACCCTACAGATGATTGATTTTGCTGCCTTTGCCGACTGCAAGAGGCTAACCAACATCAATCTGCCTGACGACGTGTTCTACATTGCCGACTACGCCTTTGCCGGGTGCAGCAACCTGCAAACGCTGAAACTGGGCAAGAGCATATCAGCCATCGACAACTACGCCTTTGCCGAGTGTACGAAGCTGAGAAGCATCACGGTGCAGCAAACCGATCCCCCTATAATAGACGAAAATGTCTTCCTGAAGCAAATACCATCGATTGCTGGCAAATACGACATCAACAGTAGTGATGGCGACATCTACCGTAAGGCTACGCTATATGTCCCAGAAGGCTGTCGCGACATCTACGCCGAAGCGCCAGGATGGTGTCGTTTCAGTAAGATTGAGGAGCTGACCGTCGAGGGTATCACTTCTCCCGCTTCCTCGTTACTCACGT
Source organism: uncultured Prevotellaceae bacterium (assembly GCA_902794405.1). Classification (GTDB taxonomy): domain Bacteria; phylum Bacteroidota; class Bacteroidia; order Bacteroidales; family Bacteroidaceae; genus Prevotella. The sequence goes on along the minus strand of CADBHI010000071.1, from coordinate 11,936 downwards.
CCCCAACCGTCTACGACCTGACGGGAAGGGCCATTCAATCGGCAACGACTTCAGCTTTAAAGAAAGGTGTCTATGTCATCGGTAACCGTAAATACATCAAAAAATAAGAGGTAAGAAGCTTGTTTTCTCACTTCTTACCTCCTCAACTCCTTATTCCTCAACTCCTTCAGTTGAGTTATACCTATTTAATATATTCAGAGAAGTCGGTCAGCTTCATGTCGCCCTTGCGAGCCAGCGTGTCGTGCATGGCGAAAGCGGCAGTAAGGCAATGACGGGTATGTCCACCGGTACCGAGCTTCAGGTAGTCCCAAAGCAGCTGCTTGTAGTCGGGGTGAGCACAGTTCTCGATAATGGTCTGTGCACGCTGCATGGGGCTCTTGCCGCGGAGGTCGGCCACACCCTGCTCCGTCACGATGACGTTCACGTCGTGCTCTGACGAATCCTGGTGGGTAACGAAGGGAACGATAGAAGAAATCGAGCCACCCTTGGCCACCGACGGGCACGTAAATATAGAAAGGTACGCGTTACGGATAAAGTCGCCCGAACCGCCGATACCGTTCATCATCTTCGTACCGCTGATGTGGGTAGAGTTGGCGTTGCCGTAGATGTCGACCTCAATGGCGGTATTGATGGCGATAACGCCCAAGCGACGAATCACAGCGGGGTGGTTCGAGATTTCGCTCTGGCGCAGGGTCAGGTGGTTCTTGAAATAGTCCATGTTGTCGTATACCTGCTTCAGACAGTCGTTAGAAACGGTTAGCGAGCAAGCCGAAGCGTCCTTCACGCGGCCGTTCATCATCATACCGACGACAGCATCCTGCAGTACCTCGGTGTAGATATTGAAGTCGGGCACGTGCTTGTCCTCGCCCAGGGCGCCGAGAATAGCGTTGGCCGTAGAGCCTACCCCACTCTGCAGGGGCAGGAACTCCTTGGGGATGCGTCCCTTATGGAGCTCATCGACCAGGAACTCGGCTGTCAGGTAGCCAATCTTATCGGTCACGGGGTCGCTGTCCTTGAAGGCACGGGCCTCGTCGGGGATGTTGCACTCAACAACACCTACCACCTTAGACTTGGGAATTGAGACGTAGGGCACACCGATGCGGTCGCTGACATTGAAGATGGGGATGGGCTTGCGGTAAGGAGGATCCAACGGTTCATAGACATCGTGGATGTACTTGGCATCAGGGCTGTGGAACGAGTTCAGCTCGAGGATGACCTTCTTGGCCAGACGAGCAGCAGTAGGAGAAATGCCACCAGCAGCAGTCAGGTAGACATGCCAGTCGTCGCCGCAGTCCTCAATTTCGCAGACCTCGAGGATAGCCCAGTCTACATCGCCATAGAAACCATAGCGCAACTCCTGTGCCATGTGGCTCAGGTGCAGGTCGTTGTAAGGAATCTCGCCGGCATTCACATGCTTACGGAAGTCGGGGTTCGTGGTGTAGGGAGCACGATAGAGGATAGCCTGGGCGTTGGCCAGGTCACCGTCGGTCGACTGTCCTGTGGAGGCACCTGTGAAGATAGCCACCTTGAACTCGCGGCCAGCCTCGTGTTCAGCCACCGCAATCTTTGCCAGCTCCTTGGTTGTAGCCTTAGCCACACCAGCAGGAGTAAAGCCACTCATGGCGATATGGTCGCCATTCTTAATCAGCGCTGCAGCCTCGGCAGCGGTCATACGTGTGTACATAATTAACTATTTGAGGTTTTATTATTTGACGTTTCGGAAATTTTGCGTGCAAAATTACTCAAAATCCCACAAACTACCAAACAATTTATCATTTTTCTCCCTGACGGTCAGCCTAATGTGACGTTTTCGACTTCTATCGGTTCGTGCAGGAAGATTTGTGCCTGCTCACGAAACTTGTCGGGATTCTCGGTGGTGAGGTAGCGAACGGTGTGCCCTTTAGTGCAAAGCTGTTCAATAGTAGTGTTGCGCTGGAAATAGCTGGCCAGACTGTCGGCCACGTACTCGCCCTGAGGTACGACGCGGACGCCGTCGGGCAGGTACTTCAGGATTTTGGGCATCAACAGAGGGTAATGGGTGCAGCCAAGTATGATGCAGTCGATGAGGGGGTCCTTGCGCATGATCTCGTCGATTCGCTTCTTCACGAAGTAGTCGGCACCAGGAGAGTCGGCTTCGTTGTATTCAACCAGCGGCACCCAAAAAGGACAAGCTACACCGCTGACCTGAATGTCGGGATGCAGCTTCTGGATTTCGAGGTTGTAGCTTTCACTCTTGATGGTACCCTCAGTAGCTAAAACGCCAACGTGGCGGCTACGGGTGAGACTGCCGATGACTTCAGCTGTAGGCCGAATGACACCTAACACCCGACGCTCAGGATCCCATTTCGGCAAGTCGTGCTGCTGTATGGTACGTAGTGCCTTGGCCGAAGCGGTGTTGCAGCCGAGAATAACGAGATGACAGCCTGACTCAAAAAGTTTGAGAACAGCCTGGCGGGTAAACTCGTAGACCACATCGAAAGAACGTGCGCCGTAAGGAGCACGAGCATTATCGCCCAAGTAAAGGTAATCGTACTCGGGAAGCAGCTGGCGAATGCCATGCAGAATGGTGAGTCCGCCGTAGCCGCTATCGAAGATGCCAATGGGGCCCGGCTTAGTGGACAACACTCTTGATAGTAGTTTGATTAATGATGGTTTGACGTACCAACTCGTTGATGTCCACTCCCAAAGCAGGATGGATAAACGAAACGGCGTTGGCGTCGGTATTGAGGATGAAAGCATAGCCCCGCTCAAACCCTATCTGGGCCAAAACGCTGTCCAGATACTGTTTGAGCGGTGCCATCAGTTTCGTTTCTTCCGTACTTAGTTGTTCACGGATCTCATTCTTGAAGGCGAGATTGCGCTCCAAGAGTTCCTTCAACTCCGTCTGCCGCTTGCGCAGGATGGTTTCAGGGAAGTCACGCTGTCCCTCAAGAAACTCCTCGTACTTCAGGTTAAATTCGTCTTCTGCCCGTTTCAGCTCGGCCTCATACTTGGCACGGAGATTGCTCAGCGACTGCTGAGCCGAATCATAACCCGGTACTGACTGTAGAGCCTGTGAATAGCTGACATGAGCGAACCTGATGGCCTTTGTGTTGACAACGGCCACCGAATCCTGAGCAAAGGCACACAGGCTCAGCATCATGAAGGTGCAAAGCAGCAATACTTTTCTTTTCATATATTACTTCAGACCGAGCTTCTGCTTTACCTGAGCGGTAACGTCGGTAGAGAGCGTCGTGCTGATATAGGGAATGCCAGCACCCATCTCCATGATGTAGACATAGCCACCTGCCTGGCCTACAGCCTTAATGGCATCAACCACCTTAGTGGTAATGGCCTGCATCTTCTCCTGCTGAGCCTTGGCCAGAGCCTGCTGGTTGTCCTGATAGCTCTGCTGAATCTTCTGGTACATGTCCTGCAGCTCTGTCTGACGACGCTGCTTGATGTTGTCGGGCAGAGTAGCCTGCTCCTTGTCGAAAGCCTCAGCCTTCTTCTGCAGCTCATCCTGCATCGACTTCAGGTCGGCTTCATACTGTGTTGTCAGAGCCTCAATCTCGGTCTTGGCCTTAGTATACTCAGGCATAGCCTGAATGATTTCCTGAGAGTTCACGTGACCGAACTTGGCCTGTGCATTGGCGGTAGTGAAACCGCAGATTGCGCAAATGGCGCAAATGATAAACTTTTTCATTGTTGTCTTTGTTTTTTTGTTTTTATTTTTCGTTATTTCGTTATTGCGGTATTACGTTATTCCGGTATTTCGGTATTCCGGTATTACGAATTAGTTTGAATATCCTAATTTTCCCAACACCTCAGAAGAGATGTCGATCTTGGGCGAGCCAAAGATGATACCTGTATCGCTGGCGCGATCGAGTACCAATTGGTAGCCACGCAGCTCGGCAATGTCCTTGATGGCATTATAGATCTCATCCTGAATGGGCGACATCAGAGATGTGCGCTTCTTAAACAGCTCACCTTCGGGACCGAAATACTTACGCTTCAGGTCGGCTGCTTCCTTTTCCTTAGCCATAATCGCATCCTGCTTGGCTTTTTTCTGTTCGGCAGAAAGGAATACTAATTCGTTCTGGTAGTTCTTGTACAATGTCTGAGCCTCAGTTGTCAGGGCGTCAACCTCAGCCTGCCACTTCTTCGACACCTGTGCAAGCTGCTCGTTGGCACGCTCATAGGCGGGAATGTTCTTCAGGATATAGTCCATATCCACCAATGCAAACTTCTGTGCCTGCATCGACAAGGTCGCAGCAAACACTAAACCGGCTATCAATAATAATCTTTTCATTGTTTTTTCTTTTTTACGTTATTACGACATTTCGTTATTACGGTATTACGGAATTACGGAATTACGAGCATTCATTTAGAACTCCTGTCCAAGGATGAAGTGGAACTGGCTACCGCCACGAGTCCAGCCTCCACTGGTGTAGACCTTGTCGAAACCGAAAGCCCAGTCGATACCCATCAGACCAACCATCGGCAAGAAGATACGCACACCAACACCCGCCGACTTCTTTAACTTGAAGGGGTTGAACTTCTTGATATCGGCCCACGCATTACCGCCTTCGAGGAAGCCCAAGCCATAGATGGTGGTGTTGCCTAACATGAACGGATAGCGCAGCTCGAGTGTAAAGCGGTCATAGGCATAAGCGTTGTTTGAGGTACGGCGTCCCGACGACTCAGTATAAGCCGAAGAGGTCGAGATAGAACCGTTGTCGTAACCACGAAGACCGATGGTCTCCTCAGCATAGCCATAGCTGTAGCCGCTCATACCGTCACCACCGACGTAGAACGTCTCAAAGGGTGACTTCTTGTCGCTGTTGTACGAGCCGAGTATTCCTAATTCCACACGGGTCATCAGCACAAAGCACTTCTGGGCGCTGGAAAGGGCTGTAAAGGTACGTGACTTGAACTTCCACTTGTGATACTCAATCCAACGATACATGTCCTGCAACTCGTCTTCATAAGTAGCAGAGTTGGCATTCAGGGCCAGCTTCTCATATTCCTTGCCATCGAACAACGACCAAGGCGGCGTGAGTGTCACCGAAACCATAAACTCGGAACCTCGACGCGGGAAGAGCTGATTATCGGTCGACGTACGCGAGAGCGACAGACCGAGGTTCAGGTTGTTACAGTTACCGTTCGAGATATAGAAGTAGCTCCAGTCGCGCAGCATATAGCGGGTATAACCCACGGTAGCCATGAACTGGAAGTAGTCGTCGGGCCAACGCAGACGCTTACCCCAGCCGACAGAGGCACCGAACATGCGGATGTTCTTGTCGTCGTCGAGCATTGACTCGTAGTTGTAGGCCAGGTTGTTGTAGGAACCGTAACCATATCCATAGCCGTAACCATAACCGCTATAGAGACTATTATAGAGGCTGTTGTTACGATAGTAGCTGGAGATATCCGACTGTTTGGAGTAGAACAAGCTGACGCTGAACTGATTGGGTCGCTTATTACCGAACCAGCTGGTAGAATAGCTGGTAGAGATCTGACTGTAGTAAGAACCGTTCGTCTGGAAGTTGATGCCCAACTGCTCACCATCACCGATAGGCATGATACCGCGGTGCATCTTATTGCGGCCAAAGAGGTTACGCATGGAGAAGTTGTTCAGCTTCAGACCAATACGTCCGATAACACCCGTCTGTCCCCATCCAAGCGAGAACTCAATCTGGTCGTTCGACTTCTGCTGCAGGTTCCAGTTGATGTCTACGGAAGAGCCATCCTCATAGTTTGGCTTCACGTCGGGGTTCACGCTCTCTGGGTCAAAGTGTCCCATTGATGCAATATCGCGTGCCGAACGCTGCAGGGCTTCCTTCGAGAAGAGATCACCAGGCTTGGTTCGCAGCTCACGACGCACCACTTCTTCATAGAGGCGGTCGTTACCGTAGATACGCACATGGTTCAGATGAGCCTGCTGTCCTTCAAAGATACGCATCTCGAGGTCGACAGAGTCGCCTACGATATTGACTTCGGTAGGCTGCAGGTTATAGAACAAGTAACCATTGTTCCAATAGTAGTTGCCCACGGCATCATCGTCCTCGGAAAGACGCTTCTGCATGAGGCGCTGATTGTAGACATCGCCCTTTTTCATACCGAGGATATCGTTCAAGCCTGGCGTATTACCTATTCTATTAGTAGGAAGGACGGTGTTACCCACCCATGAGATGTTTCGGATATAGTATTTCTGGCCTTCCTCCAAACGGACGAGCACATTGACGTGCTTGTCGTCAACAGTCCAGACGGAATCCTCGAGAATGGTCATGTCACGATAGCCCAGCTCATTATACTTGTCGAGAAGAGCTTCTTTGGCTTCAGCATAACGTTCGTCGGTAAACTTCTTGGCCTTGAACAGGTTCACGAGCTTGCCCGACTCATGGATTTTACCAAATGAACCCTTGCCAAAGAGACCACCTTTGATTTTTTTGTCTTTCAGGCTCTCGTTACCCTCGAAGATGATACGGCGAACACGCATCTTGGCTTTCTTGTCGACATTGATATCCAGTATCACCTGGTTCTTGTTGGTCACATCATCGCGCTGCATGATGTCAATCTCCGCATTCTTATAGCCCTTTTGGTCAAAATATTTCTTGGCAAGAATCTTGGCGCGGTCAATCATATTGGGGGTAATCTGACTTCCCTTCATGATGCCTAACTTGGCCTCCATATCCTCACGTTCCGACTTCTTCAGTCCGTAGTAGTTGATGGTGCTAACCCTGGGACGCAGGGCCAGACGGATGCGAAGATAAATCTTGGAACCTACCAGGGAGTCGGCTGTAATCTGGACACGAGAGAAGAGTCCGTGCCTCCAGTAGCGTTTCACAGCCTCGGTAATCTGATTACCAGGAATCTCTATTTCCTCTCCTACAGACAGGCCCGACAAACTGGCAAGCACATAGTCTTCATAACCCTCAACCCCTTCAACGGCAATGCCGCCAATCTCACAAAGGCGGGGTGTTCCGGCATACGAAATATCAGGATTGACAATCTTATCCTGCGCCACAGAGGGTAAAAGGTAAAAGTGAATAGCGAACAATGCTGTCAGCATCCTCACTGTCCACGTCATATCTTTTATTTTCACTTTATTGATACTATTCATTCTTCACTCTTCACTTTTCACTTTCAACTTGCGACTCGGTCTTTCCGAAACGACGCTGCCGACTTTGATAGCTGGCAATGGCTCTACGCAGCTCCTCTTCGTTGAAGTCAGGCCAATAGGTATCGCAGAAGTACAATTCCGAGTAGGCAATTTGCCACAACAGGTAGTTTGATATGCGCAACTCACCGCCAGTACGGATGAGCAGGTCGGGGTCGGGCATGAAATTTGTAGACAGGTGCTGGCTGATGGTCTCTTCAGTAATGTCCTCAGCACGGATGCCTCCAGTCTTCAAATTCTTGAAGATGTTTTCAGGAAGTTCTTCCATATCGTGCACTTCTGTCACTATCTGCCTTACTGCCTCGGTAATCTCCCAACGACTGGAGTAGCTCAGGGCCACCACCATCGTCATAGTATCGTTCTTGGCCGTGTGCACCTCGGTTTCACGTAGTTTCTGCTGAACGACATCGGGCAGTCGTTTGAGGTCGCCGATGACACGGAAGCGCACATTATTCTTCATGAAGATCTCGTCCTCCAACGACGTAAGGACCAGTCCCATCAAAGCCGAAATCTCATCGGCTGGCCGGTTCCAGTTCTCTGTTGAGAAGGTATATAAAGTCAGATACTTCACGCCCAGATGTACACATTCCTTAGTGATGCGACGTACGGTGTCAACACCAGCCTGATGGCCGAAACTGCGGTCTTTGCCGCGCTCCGTGGCCCACCGTCCATTGCCGTCCATAATGATTGCAATGTGCTGGGGGATACGTGTCATATCCAATTCTTGTCTAATCTCTGTCATTATTACAAGTTTTACATTTTGCCCATATATCGTAAGTCAACGACAGCTGTATCACACTATAGCAGTCGGTATTCTTGAAGAGGCCGCTGCTCTTGATGCCATAAGGGTCACTCACCCCGTCGAGATTGTCACTACCCGTGAAATGTATTCTCCACTCAGCAGTCAGGTTCAGCCTGTCGCTCACCTTATATTTTATGCCTGCTCCTATCGGCAAGTTCGCTGCCGTCTGGCCTCCAGAAGGCGTATCGGCATAAGTGAAACCCAGGCCAAAAGCCAGAAAGGGTGTCAACGGTTTGGCTCCCCGGTATTCCCGTCCTGTGCCGTATGCCCAGAAGTTATATTCAAAACGCAATCCTGCGTCAATCAGCCCATTACTGAAGGACTGCGGCAGTTGCTCAGCTTCAGGATACCACGACTTCTCGTCGTTGATACTACCTTTCAGCTTACCATATCCTATACTCGCCGTCCACGACATTCGCGGATTCAGACGGTATTTTGCCACAAGACTACCCATCGGCTGCAGGTTCTTCACCAAGTTCCCGTTGTAGTCGCCTAAGTAGTTGACGAGTCCGATGCCGGCACCGACCTCCATCTTGTACTCCGGGTCATCCTGTGCCATCGCCGGGGAAACCAGGAAATGAGAAAACGAGAAGGCTACGATGAGCACCTGTAGTCTGAGCATATTCCTCATCATCCCCATTCTCAGTATCCGACTATTCCCGCTGCGATATTTCATTCTTTACTTACTCAATGTACCCTTCCACGTCTGTCCGCTGTCAGTATCTGTCAGCCACAGGTAGCCGTCATCGTCGGCAGCAACCTTGAACTGCGTTCCAGTATAGTCTTTTGGCAGTTGTATCGTGGAGTATTTACGCCAGGTAATGCCTTGGTCACGACTCTTATAGATGGTCTTATTGCTACAGAATGCCAGTACACCATCGTCGTACTTCACCAGTTGCACACCGTCACAAACCGGCAGATAGTAGGGGTTGTTGTCTGAAAGTGTCATCAACACCCAGCGGCCACTTCCGTCATCATCAACAAGCTTTCGCCAAACTACCATTGCTTTTTCTGAAGAGGGGTTATTACCCACCAACAGGGCATAATCGGTCTTATAGTCCATAAACCATGAGACGTAACCTATACTGGTCTGAGGCAACTGACTGACGTCGGTATCAAACTGATCTTCCGTCCACGTCTCTCCCTCATCAGAAGATTTCATAATCACGCCTTCACTATTGAAGGCAAAAACTTCAAAGTTCGTAGCGCCGATATAGCGATATCCTGCGTCCTCAGCAGCTTCTCGCTCAACGCTGTCTTCGGGTTGTGGGAAATTAGACTTCTCTGCGGCTTCCCATCCAAACTTGCCTGCCTCCTGAGAACGGACATTCAGGCTTACCAGATAATCGCGATAGCCTAAACCGTCAGAAGAAAAGACGCGGAATACACGAGGCTGCGTGAAGTCTACGGAATCATTGCCGGAACTAAAGTACTTCAACGTATCACTCGTCAGCGATTTCAAGTAGACAACACCATTGTTAACCGTACTGACAGTACAGATGATATGGGCCTTATCCGTTCCTATAGGCAGAGAATCGGCATTGCTGATGGTATGTTTCAGCTGATCGATATTCATCTTATAGGACGAAGCCGTGAAGGTGGACTTATAGACAGAGTCTGCACCCGATGTCGTCGTTGTATGTATGTATCTGTTGAGCTTTCCCAGCGAGAAGCTTTTAATGGCTACGTCGTTGTAAGTCGTTATATCGCTATCACTTGAACCTAAGCACGAAGTCAGCGACAATATTACCGCGAGTAACCCGCAGAAAACATGAAAAATCCTTTTCATTGAATATTCAATTACAAATTTGGGTGCAAATTTACGCACATTTCCTCAAATAACGGTCAAAAACACCTTATTATTCTTTAAAATATAGGATAAAATACATGTTTTTAAGTTAGTTTTAGTTTTTCCACTACTTTTTTTAAGAAAAAAGAGTGCGGTATGAATCACTCACTCCGCACTCTCTTAACGAATATTGGTCTTTGTTAGCGTCACAACACTTAATATGGTTGCAAATGCTACAGAAGCCAACATAACCGTTGTTTGAAAATCTAATAACATAATCTTTACCTTAAATATAAAACTACTAACCTAATGAAAAACAATGTAATCATCACGATTACTAATGCAAAGGTACGCAGTTTTTACGGAATCACAGAGACGACAAAGCCATTTTCTGCGTTAATTGCACGGATTTTTGACTTACATCAAATAGCGTCCAAAAGAAAAACACTATTTTCCTGATTCCTTAGGTGCAAAGAACAATGTCCAGCGATAGAGATTACAACCAACGAAATTACCAAGCACCTCACAGAGGTAGACAACGAGAACGTCGGGCTGGAACAGCTGAGCGGCTGGCGATACCAGGAAGTAGAAGGCATCGGCAATTGAGTGGGCAAAGCCACAGAGGATGAAGACGGGCACGCCTAAGAGCAGCGGCAACATCTTTCCTTTTCGGGCAAACTCCACAGCCGTCGTCATGATGAAGCCGCAACCAATCGCTAACAGGAAACAAGCCCAAGGTCCTTTTGCAAGGCGGCCTGCAAGGATTTTCGCAGCAGGCTCTACGCAGTCTGGCTGTGCATAGCCTATCATCCATGCGGAGAACAAACAGCCCACAATGTTTCCTAAAAGCACGACGCAAAGCATCGACCAGTCACCTTGACGGCGAATGAAGCCTGCCGTACCAGTATACAGCTTCAGGCCGTAATAGACAACGGTAGTGAGACCGAAAGCAAACAGTACGGCACCTGCCACACCGCCAACCCTCAGATTCACTACACAACCAATGGAAATACAGATACCCGCCAGGATGGCTAAAGGGAAAGTCTCACGTACTAATTTGTTCATACAATGGAATGTTTTACAAAATTGGCTGCACCCACCAAGGCGCAGCCAATTTCTCATTATTTCAATGTCTCAATTTCTTAAAGCTTCGGGCCAGCAGCTACCAGAGCCTTACCAGCCTCATTACCCTCGTACTTCTTGAAATTCTTGATGAAGCGGGCTGCCAGATCCTCAGCCTTCTTGTTCCACTCAGCAGCGTCAGCATAAGTGTCACGAGGATCGAGGATAGCGGGGTTCACGTTGGGCAGAGCTGTGGGCACCTCGAAATCGAAGTAAGGAATCTTCTTGGTCTCAGCCTTCAGGATAGCACCGTCGAGGATAGCGTCGATGATACCGCGAGTATCGGGGATAGAGATACGCTTGCCAGTACCGTTCCAACCAGTGTTCACGAGGTAAGCCTTGGCACCGCTCTTCTCCATCTTCTTCACGAGCTCCTCAGCGTACTTGGTGGGGTGCAGCTCGAGAAATGCCTGACCGAAGCAAGCGCTGAAGGTAGGAGTGGGCTCAGTAATACCACGCTCTGTACCAGCCAGCTTAGCTGTGAAACCGCTCAGGAAGTAGTACTTGGTCTGCTCGGGAGTCAGGATGCTAACGGGAGGCAGCACACCGAATGCGTCGGCAGAGAGGAAGATGACGTTCTTAGCCTCAGGACCAGCGCTCTTCTTGTTCACCTTCTGAGCAATCTTCTCAATGTGGTTGATAGGATAGCTAACGCGGGTGTTCTCGGTCACGCTCTTGTCAGCGAAGTCAATCTTGCCAGCCTCGTCAACGGTAACGTTCTCAAGCAGAGCGTCGCGCTTGATGGCTCCATAGATGTCGGGCTCGTTCTCCTTGCTCAGGTTGATCACCTTTGCATAGCAGCCACCCTCGAAGTTGAACACACCCTCGTCGTCCCATCCGTGCTCGTCGTCACCAATCAGCAGACGCTTCGGATCGGTAGACAGCGTGGTCTTACCGGTACCAGACAGACCGAAGAAGATAGCGGTGTTCTTACCCTCCATGTCGGTGTTGGCAGAGCAGTGCATAGAAGCGATACCCTGCAGGGGCAGATAGTAGTTCATCATTGAGAACATACCCTTCTTCATCTCACCACCATACCAGGTGTTGATGATGCACTGCTC
>CADBHI010000070.1 GCA_902794405.1 uncultured Prevotellaceae bacterium | reverse complement strand
GGCGCATGGCTCGTCGAGGACGAGTATATGTTTGGTTCCCAGATGCTGGTGGCTCCGCTCATGGAGAGCGGCAACAGCCGCATGGTCTATCTGCCGAAGGGTAAGTGGATAGACTACCAGAACGGCCAAGTCTACGACGGTGGCTATCAGACGCTGACGGCAGGCCCTATTCCTGCTATTATCCTTGTACGCGACGGCTCACTCATTCCTCACGTACCTCTTGCCCAGCGTACTGACCAGATTGACTGGAATGCCATTGAGCTACGTCCCTATCGTGCCGCTGCCACTAAGTGTACGGGTCTGCTCTTCAAGCCTGGCGACACGAAGCTTCAGGTGGTAGAACAATAACGGATCGGTCCGAAAAATCTGTGGATTGACCGCGCAGCTACTCCCTCGACTCCCCACCCGCACCCCACTCACAGCCTTTCCCCTCCCCTCGCAGGGGAGGGGTTAGGGGTGGGGTATGTAACTGTTATCGAAGAAAATACTGACCCCACCCCAGCCCCTCCCCTACAAGGGAGGGGAAAGGCTGTGGGTGGGGTGACTGCGTATTGATGTAGTTTGTTTTACGAGCGCTCAATCCAAGCGATGGTGTCGCCCTGGCGAATTTGCTGACCGGGCTTCACGCTGATGTCCACTAACTTGCCACCCATGGCTGCGGGAATCTCTACGATCTCGCCCCATTTCGTCTGGAGGTAGCAGAAGATGTCGCCCTCCTTGTACTGCTGTCCGATGAACGGCTCGATGCAGGCTGCGGGAACGCCCTCGCCGCCGAAGCTCCAGATGAGCTGTCCGGCCAGCGGCGACTTCACGGCGTCGGCCTTGGCGTGCTTGATGGCGTCGATCTCTTCCTGCGAGATCTTCTGACCACCGCCTAACTTGGCGTCCTTGGCTTTCTGAATGTCGGCCAGCAACTGCTTCTTGGCCTGACCGCTCTTGAAGACGCGGTACTGCTCGGGGTGCATGGCCAGCTCGAAGAGCTCTTCGTCGTCCTGTCCGTACTCCCAGCCGTTGTCGTCCATCTCCTTGCGGAAACCGTCGAGGGCATTGTCCAACAGCGTGTGGGGGTCAACATCGGTAAACTCGCGTCCTTGCTTCTTGGCCAGCTCTACTAACTCTTGGTCAATGGTGCCAGGAATCTTTCCGCTCTTGCCGAGTATCATGCCCCACATGGCATCGTCCATCATCACAAAGCGGCCCTTGCCCTGCTCGATGGTCAGCAGGTTCATCAGGGCGATGTTCTTGGTATACTGCGAGAACGGCGTCACCAATGGGGGATAACCCACGCGCGGCCATACATATTCTACTTCGTTGAACAGCTTCACCAGCATGTCGTCCATCGTCAGCTCGGGCTCACCCTTCTGGGCGCGCAGCTTGTCAATCATTTTCTTAATACCTCCGAGGTCGGCCATCATTGAGCCCATCATGCCGCCAGGCAGTCCGCAGCCTAACAGTAGGCTGGACATGTGCTTGTTGGCGGGGTTGATGAAGTAGCCCAACCAGTCGTCGATAAACTCCTGCGTCAGGGTTCTGGCCTGCATGTAGGCGTTCATGTTAATGTCCTGTACCTCAAATCCTTCGTTCTTCAGCATCGACTGTACGCTGATGATGTCGGGATGCACCTTACCCCAGCTCAGCGGCTCGATGGCGGTGTCGATGATGTCGGCACCGTTGTTGCACACCTCAAGGATGGAGGCCATCGAGAGACCGGGGCCTGAATGGCCGTGATACTGGATGATAATGTCAGGATGTTTCGTCTTGATGGCCTTGGTCAGGGCTCCGAGCATGGCGGGCTGACCGATGCCAGCCATGTCCTTCAGGCAAATCTCCTCGGCACCTGCTGCGATGACCTCGTCGGCAATCTTTGAGTAGTACTCCACAGTGTGTACGGGCGAGGTGGTGATGCAGAGTGTGGCCTGCGGTGTCATGCCGGCAGCCTTGGCCCACTTAATAGATGGGATGATGTTGCGCGTATCGTTCAGACCGCAGAAGATGCGGGGGATATCGACGCCTTGGGCGTGCTTCACCTTGTACATCAGCTCGCGTACGTCGTCGGGCACGGGATACATTCTGAGGGCGTTCAGACCGCGGTCGAGCATGTGGGTCTTGATGCCCACCTCGTTGAAGGGCTTACAGAAGGCGCGGACGGCGGCGTTGGGGTTCTCGCCGGCCATAAGGTTGACCTGTTCGAACGCACCGCCGTTGGTCTCCACACGGCTGAAGCAGCCCATGTCAATGATAACGGGCGCAATGCGCTCCAACTGATCCTTGCGCGGCTGGAACTTGCCGCTCGACTGCCACATGTCACGATAGACAAGGCTAAACTGAATCTTTTTCTTCATACTCTCTAAGTTTTTTGTGTGATTATATTGTTTCGTTCATTTCGCGATCCAAACGGCTGCGCCATAGGTACTTGCGAGTTTCGTGGACGAGGATGCCGCTGAGTAGTAGGAGCGACAGCAGGTTGGGAATGGCCATGAGGGCGTTCATGCAGTCGGCCAGGTTCCATACCAGGTCGAGCTCGATGACGCTACCCACGAAGATGGCGGCGATGTAGAGCACACGGTAGGTGATGACCCACCGGCGGCCACTAAGATACTCGACGGCGCGCTCACCGTAGTAGCACCAGCCGAGGATGGTGGAGAAGGCGAAGGTCAGCAGTCCGAACGTGAGCAGCGGGGTGCCGACGATGGGAATCTTCGAGAAGGCGGCCTTGGTGAGCGTGGCGCCGTTGTTGAAGTCGATGTCGGGGTAGGCCAGCACACTGCTGACGATGACCAAACCGGTGATGGCACAGATGACAACGGTGTCCCAGAAGGTGCCGCTGCTGGATACGAGTGCCTGACGCACGGGGTTACGCGTTTGTGCGGCTGCGGCTACGATGGGTGCCGAGCCCATGCCGCTCTCGTTGGAGAAGAGTCCGCGGGCTATACCGTAGCGTGCTGCCATCATGACGGTAGTGCCGATGAAGCCGCCGCCAGCAGCCTGGGGCGAGAAGGCAGAGTGGACGATGAGCTTCAGGGCTGGCCACAGGTAGGGACCGTTGATGCAAAGAATGTAGGTACTAAGAGACCGCAGACACGGGCGATGCTCTTGACGCCACCCAGCACGACGGCTCCTGCGAGCAGGCAGATGACGATGCCCGTGAGGTAGGGGCTGACGTTGTAGGTCTCATTGGTAACGGTGGCAATGGCGTTGGCCTGTACGGTGTTGCCGATACCGAAGGAGGCGAGGGCTGTGAAGACGGCGAACAAGACGGCGAGCCACTTCCACCCCAAGCCACGCTCCAGGGCATACATGGGACCTCCGAGCATGCGGCCCTTTTTGGTCTTGACACGATATTTGATGGCCAGCAGGCCCTCGGCATACTTGGTGGAGATGCCGAAGACACCCGTCAGCCAGCACCAGAGCACGGCGCCTGGACCTCCGAGGGCAACGGCAGTTGCCACGCCTATGATGTTGCCCGTGCCGATGGTGGCGGCCAGAGCTGTGGCTAATGAGCCGAACTGTGATACGTCGCCCGTAGCCCCAGGATCTTTGCGTACCGAGAGCTTGATCGCAGTAAAGATATAGCGCTGGGGGAAGCGTAATATAATAGTAAGGTACACGTGCGTACCTAATAATAATATAATCATTGGCCAGCCCCAAAGCAGGCCGCTGACTTCAGTCAATATGTCGTTTAGTCTTTCCATCTCAGTTTTCGAATCTCACGATAATGTTATTATAGCCCATGGCCTTCATCAACTGCCGGAACTGGGCGTCGGCATTGTCCTCGGCACTCTGCAGGTTCTGGGGTGTCAGCGAATGGGCTTTCATCTGGCGGCGTGCTTTCTGGTAGAGGGCTTCGAGGTCGCTGGGCGTCCACTTGCCCGACTCGTAGAAAGCCTTGGTGCGGGCTTCGTCGATGAAGTCTTCGCTCAGGAGTCCCACCTTGGGCAGCGTGACCAGAATGGAGTCGCCCTGAGGAGTGAGCCTGGCCTGTTTCATGTCGATGCCTAACCGCAGCGTGCCGTAGTAGATACGTACCAGTTCATCGTTCCGGAACAGTCCCTTGCGGACGGTATCGACGAGTTCCTCGTCGCTGATGCTCAGGAACTCCCATTCGCCAATGTTGCGAATGCTTTGTATCTGTTCAGGCGTCACGTTAATGTTGTCGTCAACGCCAAGCTTCAGGCGGTTGTCCTTTTCGGCAAAGAGTAGCCACCAGAGCACGATAATAATGACTACAAGTATCAGTATCCTGACTGCCGATTGCATGTTGGTTGTCCAGTTTCTCATTTTCCCACCTCCAAATATTTACGTACGTCGAATGGCCTGAACTCCTTGCGGTAGGCAATGGTGATGTCTTCCTCGCGGTAGCCCATCTGCTGAATCAGGGGGATGAGCGTTCGGGCAGCACTTTCGCGGGCCATCTCGACAAGTCCTAACTGCGGTATGCTTTGGATAATGGCCTCGCGCCCCTGCTGTTCATAGCGTGTCATCTCCTCGTCGCTGAAGCCTGCACGTACAAGTCCGACGTAGGAGCGTATCTCCTTCTGATTGATTTTCGTCGAGGTGAGCTCCACCTTCGGGTCGGGCAGCAGGATAGTGATCTTGTTGCTGTCGCGCTCCACATTCTTCTCGGTGAAGCCGCTGAAGTCGATGTAGGCTTTCAGCGTGGCATCCATGGGAATGGCTACCTTGCGGTCGCCGAGTGGCAGCTGGATGTTGATATTCTGTTTCAGGAGATTACCACGAAGCTTCACCACGTCGTCGTGGGTCACAATCTTGTGCACCTTGTATTCCGTGGTGTAGAGGCGTGAGCATTTCTGTATCTGCATAATCAGCATAGGGACGGTATCAATGCTCTGATAGTCCGTTAGTTGCTGGCTATCAGCTTCCTTCCGACAGGCGCTGAAGCCGGTGGCTACTGCTATGGCGATACACAGCCATTTATACGTCAATCTGTTCATTGTCGTGTTTAAAATGCTTAAAGGCGCTTCAAAGGTACTAAAAAATCATGATTTTGCAGAGTTTTGAAAGAAAAAATTTCGCCGAATTAAACTTTTTCCCTAAATTTGCGTCAGATTATTAGTTAAGCGCAAGCAAAGCTACCCGGGGCAGAGCTGCAACAACAGTAAAAAAACAAACTGAAGTATAACTATTAAATTCTGAAAGAAATGAAAAGAATGATTTTAGCTCTCGTAGCTATCATGACAATGACAGCCGCAATGGCTCAGGGTGACAACCAGCAAGGTCGACGCGAACGCAGACAGTTCGACAGGACCGAAATGATTAAGAATCGTACGGACGATGCCGTTAAGAAATATGGCTTGAATGAAGAGCAGGCAGCCAAGCTGCTGGAACTGAATACCAAGTACGCCGATACAATGGGCCCCGGCAGAGGAATGGGTGGCCGTCGCGGCGGTGGTCAAGGCGGTATGCGTCCACGTCCAAACTTCGGTGGTGGTGACGGACAGGGTGCCCAGCAGGGACAGCGTCCTGAGATGACCGAGGAGATGAAAGCCCAGATGGAGAAGATGCGCAAGGAGCGCGAGGAGGCTACCAAGAAGTATGAAGCCGAACTGCAGACCATCATGACTGAGGATCAGTTCAAGGCTTACAAGGCTGACCAGAAACAGCGCCAGCGTGAAGGTGGCCGCCGCATGGGAGGCAGACGTAATTAGGAATTTGTTAAACAAAAGTATTAAATATTCGTATCATAGTGATTTAGGTTAACATAGTGTTTTAGAAAGGCAAGCGTGCCTCCTTCGATGAGTATTAATTTGGTAAAAGATACATTGGATAACATGCCCGCAATATTTTTTGCGGGCTTTTTTTATGGTTATATGGAATCTTTTTCGTATCTTTGCCGCCAAATAGCTTAAAACTGTAAAGATGAAATACAATTACATTTCAATACTTGCAATGGCTGGCCTTGCCTGTTTTGTCAGTTGTAAGGAGAAACAACAGCCGCAGGACATCATTGCCCCGAAAATAGAAGTAGCTAAACCCTCGGCACCTATCCGTATGCAGCCCTACAGCGATACGCGCAATGTGGCGTGGTTAGGCAAGGAGTATAAGGTGGAGGTGCAGCGTATGGCCAGCGACAGCCTGCCCATGGGCTGCGCGTGCTGCGTGCCGACGGCTCGGTGGCCATTTCCAAGACGTTCACGAAAGCTTCGTTCAACGACTATATTGACGCCAACTACCGTCAGACGGGTATTTTAGAGGGATTGGTGTTCGACAAGGTAGACAACCAGTACCTGGAGTTTGCCGCCAGCGTGAGTCTTCCCCAGACCGACGAGTATATTCCTTTGGAGGTGAAAATAGACAACTTCGGCCATGTCACCATCAAGCGTGATTCGGAAATGGACACCAATGGTGACAATGGTGGCAATGAGGACGAAGACGAGGTCTAAATACTGCCCCTATCCCTAAATATTGAATAGTTGTGACCATTGGTCGCGAAGGTCAACCATTTTCGCGAACAGCAGGTCGGCTCCGGCATCTGTCAGCACGGCGTCGGGTAGGGGACCCGTGTTGACAGCAATGGTGAAGGCCCTTGAGGCCGTTCCGGCTTTGACGCCAAGCGGCGCATTCTCAATGACTATCGTTTGCCAAGGCTGAGTTCCCGCTTTCTCCATTCCCATGAGGTAAGGGTCGGGATTGGGCTTGCCACGCTTCACATCGTAAGCCGTAACGATGTGCTGCTCGTCTAAAAAGGCGCCGAAGTCCTTTACCAAGCGGTTGATAAGTGGGCGCTGACCGCTGCCGGTCACCACGCCAATGCTAAGTCCCTGATGTTTGATTTGCTCCATCAGCCCAATGATGCCAGGCATCAACGGCGCTTCGCCCATAGCATGGAACTGGCGAGTCTTTTCGTCGTACATCTCCTGAGCGAGTTCCAGCGTGATTTTCTCACCTTTTTGCTGTATCACCATCTGGCGGATGGTGTCGATGCCGCGGGCTCCCTCGGTGGCATAGGCATCGGCCTCGGTCATGTGGATGCCGAACAGCGCCATCGACCGCTGCCACGCAATGGCGTGATGCGGCATGGAGTTGTAGAGCACACCGTCCATGTCGAAGAGCACGGCCTTGGGCTCAAACTGCTCAAAGCCGTGCTTTTTCAGGTAATCACCTATGGGGCTCATGGGGCCTATAGGGCTTATAGGGCTCATGAGGGGTTAGCCCTCATTGGCCAGACGTTCCTGGATGGCCTTGCTCTCTGCCTCGTAGCCGGGCTTGTTGAGCAGGGCGAACATGTTCTTCTTGTAGGCCTCGACGCCAGGCTGGTTGAAGGGGTTCACACCCAGCACGTTGCCGCTGATGCCGCAGCCAATCTCGAAGAAGTAGATCAACTGTCCGATGTAATACTCGTTGAGCTCGGGCATAGAGATGCGGATATTGGGCACACCACCGTCGACGTGAGCCAGACGGGTACCGAGCTCAGCCATTTTGTTCACCTCGTCCACACGCTTGCCAGCCAGGAAGTTCAGGCCGTCAAGGTTCTCCTCGTCGCTGGGAAAGAGCAGGGTGCGGTTGGGCTGTTCGACAGAGATGACGGTCTCGAAGATGGTACGCTCGCCATCCTGAATCCATTGTCCCATAGAGTGCAGGTCGGTGGTGAAGTCGACGCTGGCAGGGAAGATACCCTTCTTGTCCTTACCCTCTGACTCACCGTAGAGCTGCTTCCACCATTCCGACATGAAGTGGAGCTTGGGCTGGTAGTTTACCATAATCTCAATCTTCTTGCCGTTCTGGTACAGGGCATTACGCACAGCAGCATACTGGGCGGCAATATTCTCCTCGAACGGAACGTTCTCGGCACAGTCTTTTTCCATGTCCTGAGCACCCTGAACCAGCGCCTTGATGTCGAAACCGGCGCAGGCAATAGGCAGCAGGCCAACGGGAGTGAGTACTGAGAAGCGGCCACCCACGTTGTCGGGAATGATAAACGACTTGTAGCCCTCCTTGTCGGCACAGGTACGGGCAGCGCCGCGCTTGGCATCGGTGACGGCCACGATGACGTCCTTGGCCACGTCCTTGCCCATCTGAGCCTCACACTGCTTCTTCAGCAGACGGAAGGTGAGGGCGGTCTCAGTCGTAGTGCCTGACTTCGAGATGTTGATTACGCCAAACTTCTTACCCTTCAGGTACTCGGTCAGCTCTGAGAGGTAGTCCTCGCCGATGTTGTTGCCTGCGAAAAGAATCGTGGGATTCTTCTTGTCCTGGATGAGCCATGCAAACGAGTTGCCGAGGGCTTCGATAACGGCACGGGCACCGAGGTAGCTGCCGCCGATGCCGGCTACGACAATAGCTTCACACTTCTCTCTCAGCGTGTTGGCCACTGCCTGCACTTCGTCGAGGAATGCGGGTGTGATACTTGATGGCAGATGCAGCCATCCGAGGAAGTCGTTACCGGGACAAGTTCCATTCTCCAAGGCCTCCTGAGCGGCCTTTACCTTTGGCTCGAAAGCCTTCACGGCGCCAGCTTCAAGGAAGCAGGCTGCCTTTGTGATGTCAAGACTAATGTTCTTCATTGTTTTGTTTCGTTTTGTAATTATTGATAAAAGTTTGATGTTTCTAATACTAATTGGCCAGCAGGGCGTCAAGCGACTCCTTTTCACCTACCACCCAGATGATGTCACCCTCTTCGAAACGGCGCTTCGGCGATACACGCGACAAGTTCTCCTTGCCTTCCTCCAGTCCTACCACCATACAGCTGAAGAGACTGCGAATGCCGCTCTCCTCAAGGGTTTTGCCGATGAAGGGGCTATTGCTGCCGATAATCAGCTGGCGCAGCTTCATCTCGCGGTCCTCGATATTGGGGTCTTCGCCCAGCACTTCCTCTTTCAAGGCGTTGCTGAGCTTTGACAGCTGGTCGTCGCTGCCGATGGCCTGAAGCTTGTCGCCGGGGAAGATGACGTAGTCGCCGTCGGGAATATTCAGCCGGTGACCGCCGCGCATGATGCTGCTCACGTGGATGCCGTATTTGCTGCCTAAGGAGAGCTGCTTCAGTGTCTGGCCCATCCATTGGGAGTCGTAGGGCACATCAAACTCGGCGATGTGGATATCGCGGTCCAGCAGCTTGCCTTCGTAGAGCGGACGCTTCTTGCCGTGTATCTGGGCCTCAATGTCCCTGGAGCGCAGGTTGTTGATAAACAGTCGTTCGAGCACGATGCTACGATGCTTGACGCTACGCGAGAGGATGATGAGTATCACCACAATGATGCCCAGCGTGATGATGATGGCAGAGCTGAACTGGCTTAGGTGGTGACAGATATAGAAGACGAACGACACGGCAATGGTGCCTCTTACTAATATGGTGAAGAGCAGCGGCAGTCGGTTGCGGTTGCTTTCTGCCCACAGGGCCTTCCATTCCTCTGAGCGGTTTTTCTTCATCACCATAGCCCGTAGGAAGGGCGAAATGCAGATAACGGTCAGCACGCCCGTGATGATGTTGGCATACCAGTCTTGTCCCCATCCCGATGTGATTTTTCTTAAGAACGGCAGGGCAAAGGTGAACATGAGGGCGATGGTGGCCATGGAGAGTATGCTGTAGACCACCGTATTGATGGTCATCTGCGTCAGCAGTTGTTTCCATTTGCTCTGTTCCGTAGTGTTTGGGTGACTCATCGACAGGTGGTTCAACAGCTTGATGAGCCGCGTGGGCAGCCGTTTCTCCAGCATGTTGTAAGCCGGTGTGGCCAGCCGTATCATGTAAGGTGTGAGAAAAGTAGTTATGACGGATACGGCCACCACAACCGGATAGAGGAAATCGCTGATAACGCCGAGACCGAGTCCCAGCGAGGCGATGATAAACGAGAATTCACCAATCTGAGCCATTGAGAAGCCGCAACGCATTGCCGATTTCAGGCTTTCGCCGCCCAGCATGAACGACAACGAACCGAAGATAGACTGTCCGATGAGGATGGTCAGTACCAGTAGGGCGATAGGACCGGCATAGTCGATGATAATCTTGGGGTCGACAAGCATACCCACGGAGACGAAGAAGATGGCGCCGAAAAGGTTCTTCACCGGCTCTACCAGCTTCTCGATGCGCTCGGCCTCAATCGTCTCGGCCAGGATGCTACCCATGATGAAAGCACCGAAAGCCGACGAGAATCCAACCTTGGCTGAGAATACCGCCATAGCACAGCACAGGCCAAGCGACACTACGAGCAACACCTCGGCATTGATGAGCTTGCGTACCGAGCGCAGGAACAGCGGTATGGCGAATATGCCCACCACTAACCAGAGCACCAGGAAGAAGATAATCTTTAGGATGCTGCCTAACATCTGGCTGCCGTTGGGACTCGAGCCTTCGGCAATAGCCGACAGCATCACCATCATGACAATGGCCAGGATATCCTCAAGGATAAGTACCGACATGACAAGCCCGGCAAACTGCTGTTGCCGCAATCCCAAGTCGTCGAAGGCTTTATAGATAATAGTGGTCGACGACATGGCCAGCATACCGCCTAAGAAGGTACAGTCCATCTGGCTCCATCCGAACAAATGGCCTACAAAGACACCCAGCATCGACATGGAGAAGATAATGGTGGCGGTTGAGATGATGGGCGAGGCACCCATTTTCAGAATCTTCTTGAACGAGAAGTCAAGACCCAGCGAGAACAGCAGGAACATCACGCCGATGTCGGCCCACAACTGGATGTTATCCGTATCAACCACACTCGCCGTGTATGTCATGTGGGGAGATACCAAGAAACCGGCCAGAATGTAGCCCAGCACTAACGGCTGCTTCAGCTTCTTGAAGATTATAGTGACCACGCCGGCTACCATGAGCATCAGCGCCAGGTCTTGTATCATTGCGGGAAGTTCTGCCATTTCTTACTTCTTACACCTTTTACTTATTATACTCAGCCGTCAGCTCGCAGATCTTTACGATGACCTGCATGGCTTTCTCCATCGACTGGATGCTCACAAACTCGTATGGGCCGTGGAAATTCACGCCGCCGGCAAAGATGTTGGGACAGGGGAGCCCACGGAACGACAGCTGAGCTCCGTCGGTTCCGCCACGTATAGGCTTCACCTTGGGCGCTACCCCAACAGCCTGCATGGCGTGGAGCACCACGTCGATGACGTGCATGGCCTCGGGGTCTATCTTCTCCTTCATGTTGTAGTACTGATCCTTCACCTCAGCCTTGGCCGTACCCTCGCCATAGCGTTCGTTCAGCTGTTCGGCACAGCGCATGAAAATACGCTTGCGGTCTTCGAAACGCTCACGGTCGTGGTCGCGAATAATGTAGCTCATACGGGCTTCCTCCACGTTCGACTGGATGCTCAGCAGATGGTAGAAACCCTGATAGCCTTCCGTCGTCTCAGGGCGCTCATCCTGTGGAAGCATTGCTATAAACTCGGTTGCCAAAATACTGGCGTTCAACATCTTGTTCTTGGCGTAGCCGGGGTGAACGCTAATGCCCTTGATGGTAATTTTGGCCGAGGCAGCGTTGAAGTTCTCAAACTCCAGCTCACCCACGTCGCCGCCGTCCATCGTGTAGGCCCACTCGCAGCCGAAACGCTCTACGTCGAAGTGGTGGGCACCCATCCCGATTTCCTCGTCAGGGTTGAAGGCCACGCGGATTTTGCCGTGCTTTATTTCCTTGTGTTCCTGCAGATAGACCATCGCCTGAACTATCTCGGCAATGCCCGCCTTGTCGTCGGCACCCAGCAATGTTGTGCCATCGGTCACAATCAGGTCTTCACCCACATGACTCAGCAGCTCAGGAAACTTTTGGGGCGTTGAGACGATACCGTCAGAGAGCACAATGTTGCCCCCGTCGTAGTTACGTACTATCTGAGCCTTCACGTTTGCTCCCGAGCAGTCAGGGCTGGTATCGTAGTGAGAAATGAAGCCGATAGTGGGAACCTGCTCCTTGGTATTGGCCTTCAGCGTGGCGTAGATATAGCCCTTCTCGTCCATCTCTACGTCGCTAAGCCCTTCGTCCTCAAGCTCTTTCCTCAGGTATTCGGCAAAAACCAGTTGCTTCTTGGTACTCGGCACGCTATCGCTGTCCTCAGCCGACTGCGTATCGAATTTGGTATAGTTCAGGAACCTTTCAACAATGTCCATTTAAACGTTCTTCAGTTTTCTCTTCGTAAAGTTTCTGCAAAGGTAATAAAAAACTCCGACACTCGTAAAGAATATCCGAATTATTTTGTTCTGCCCTCTTTTTTTTGTACCTTTGCAGCGTGAAAAAGAAAAGAAGTGTGATTTACATCGTTCTTGCCGCCCTGCTCTTGCCTTTGGAGATGAGGGCGCAAGGCGAGTTGGAGTATAAGGTGGAGTCGCAGGTCACGATAGGGTCTGGCGACCACTCACCCCTGTGGTTGAATGCAAATAAGTATGGACTGAGCTCGGTGGACAAGAGCAACGGCTACCTGAGGGCAGCCCTCCAGCGTCCGTTGGCGTGTGATTCGTTGAAGAAGTGGGGGCTGGGCTACGGCGTAGACTTAGCTGCTGCCTATAACAACACAAGTAGCTTTATTGTTCAGCAGGCGTTTGTTGAAGGCCGCTGGCGCAAGTCAACCCTGTTGTTAGGCAGCAAGGAGCTGCCCATGGAGATGAAGAATCAGGAGCTAAGTTCGGGTTCGCAGGTGCTGGGCATCAATGCGAGGCCCATACCTCAGATACGCATAGCCTATCCTGACTACGTGGACGTGCCGCTAATGGCACGATGGGTGCAGTTCAAGGGACACCTGGCCTACGGATGGTTTACCGACAACGGCTGGCAGAAGGATTTTACTAGCCAGAAAAGCTCCTATACTGAGGACGTGCTGTTCCACAGCAAGGCTGGTTTCCTGAAGATAGGCAAGCCCGGCAGCCCCTTCTCGGGTGAGATAGGAATGGAGATGGGATGCCAGTTCGGCGGCCACTCCTACATCGTCAACAGCAAAGGGGCTGTGGAGCGTAATGTGAATTCCGTCACGCTGAAGTCCTACTTCAGGGCCCTCGTCCCTGGCGGTAACGACGGCGACGACGCTAATCCCGACCAGGCCTACAAAGGTGCTGAAGGTAACCACGTTGGTGCCTGGCTGCTACGCCTGAACTACGAGCGCCCCACATGGGCGGTGCATCTCTACGGCGAGCATTATTTCGAAGACCTATCGGCCATGTTCCAGCTCGACTACGACAACTACACCACAGGCAGCAAGTGGATGGAGAAACACGGACACCGCTTCGTGCTATACGACTTCAAGGACATGCTGGTGGGACTCGAGGTGAACCTGAAGCAGGTATCGTGGCTCAATAGCTTGGTCTTTGAATACATCTATACAAAATACCAGAGCGGCCCTATCTATTTTGACCATAAGAAGTACTTGCCCGACCATCTGGGCGGCAAGGACGCCTACTATCAGCATTGGTTATACACCGGCTGGCAGCATTGGGGACAGGTGATGGGCAACCCGCTCTATCGTTCACCGTTATATAATACGAATGGAAGCATCCAGGTGCAGGACAACCGTTTCTATGCTTTCCACTTAGGATTGTCGGGCGACCCGCTACCAGGGCTGCATTACCGCCTGTTGGGAACGGCGCAGAAGGGCTTTGGCACCTATTCCAGCCCGTTTGATGACCCCAAGCGCAACCTGAGCCTGTTAGCTGAGGTGGGCTATCGGATGCCTGAGCGCGTGGCCAAAGGCTGGGGCGCGAAGTTGGGCGTCGGCTACGACCACGGTGCACTTCTCGGCAACAACTTCGGTTTGCAGCTAACCATCACAAAAAGCGGAGCAATTCATTTCTGATTGCTCCGTTTTATCATCCTTGCAGTCGAGACCGCAATAGCTTCTTTTAACCTTGCTCGTCGAGTGCCTTTAGGTTCTCGGCAATCATCTCGTCGGTAACCGTGTAGTTCTGGAGGTCGCCCTTGATAAACAACTCGTACGATGGCATGTCGATGAGTCCGTGACCTGAGAGATTGAACAGGATAACCTTCTCCTCGCCAGTCTCCTTGCACTTGTTAGCCTCACGGATGGTAGCGGCAATGGCGTGACAGCTCTCGGGAGCGGGGATGATGCCCTCGGTACGGGCAAACAGCATACCGGCTTCGAAGGTCTCGAGCTGCGGGATGTCAACACCATGCATGTAACCGTCCTTGATAAGCTGGGAGATAATCATACCGGCACCGTGGTAGCGCAGACCACCAGCGTGGATGTTTGAAGGCTTAAAGTTGTGACCCAACGTGAACATCGGCAGCAGGGGCGTGTAGCCAGCCTCGTCGCCGAAGTCGTAGCGGAACTGGCCGCGGGTGAGCTTCGGGCAGCTGTCGGGCTCGGCAGCAATGAACTCGGTGTGACGCTCGCCGCTCAGGTTGTGGCGCATGAAGGGGAAAGCAATACCGCCGAAGTTGGAACCGCCGCCGAAGCAGGCAATTACCATGTCGGGATATTCGCCAGCCATCTGCATCTGCTTCTCTGCCTCCAGACCGATAATGGTCTGATGCAGGCCCACGTGGTTGAGCACGGAACCGAGCGTGTACTTACAGTTAGGAGTGGTGGTAGCCAGCTCAACAGCCTCGGAGATGGCGGTGCCGAGTGAACCGGTGTGCGTTGGATCCTTGGTCAGGATGTCCTTACCGGCACGGGTCGACATAGAAGGAGATCCTTCGACCACAGCTCCGAATGTGCGCATGATGCTGGAGCGGTAGGGCTTCTGCTGCATGGTGATCTTCACCTGATAGACGGCGCAGTCGAGGCCGTAGATCTTGGCAGCATAGCTGAGGGCAGCACCCCATTGTCCGGCACCTGTCTCGGTGGTGACGTTCGTGGTGCCTTCCATCTTGGCATAGTAGCATTGGGGCAGGGCAGAGTTGATCTTATGAGAACCTAAGGGATTGGTTGACTCATTTTTGAAATAGATATGAGCCGGCGTGCCGAGTGCCTCTTCCAAGGCGTATGCACGTACTAACGGCGTAGAACGATAGAACTTGTACTTGTCGAGCACTTCCTCGGGGATGTCAATCCAGCGATGCTCGGTGTCCAGTTCCTGGACGCAGCACTCGCGTGGGAAGATGTGTGCTAAGTCGTCTACACCCAAGGGCTGCTTCGTAGCAGGATGGATGGGCGGCATGGGTTTGTTCACCATGTCGGCCTGAATGTTGTACCACTGTGTTGGGATCTCACTCTCTTGGAGGATGAATTTCTTTTGTTTTGACATAATACTTAAGTTTATAGGATTGGTTAATCCGCGTGCAAAGGTAATACATTTTATTGATATTCGTACACGGAAAAGCCAATTTTTTTTCTTTGTGGACGGTTTAGCGCCGTAGAACCTTCTTTCCTTTCGTTAAATAGATGCCCTTCGTCGTGGGGCGCACGCGTTGTCCCTGCAGACTGTAGTAGGCGTCATCCGGGGCTGAGGTGGCATCGGTAACGCCCTTGACTGCCGTAGCACCCACCACTTTCAGGATGCCCTTGGAGTAGAGCTGCGACGTGTCCCACGACAGTCCTTCGCCAGGCGTGGCGGGAACGATGGCGGCAAAGGTACCGCTGATGGAGGCGGTAGGGGTAAACACCTTGTAGGAGGTGTTGGCGGCTGGTGCCGTGACGATGGTGCCGTCGCCAACCTTCAGGGTCACGTTGCTGTTGAGGGTTACCTTACCCTTGAAGTTGAGACTCTTGTTGGTTGTCAGTACAGAACCGGCCTGAAGGGTGGAACCGCTCTCGAATTTTACGGCGGCAGCAATGGAGCCAATGCCGTCGAGGGTAGCGCCGCTTTTGACTGTAAAGGCACCTGTGCCGCTGTTATTACCATCAACGATGAGTGTGCCGCCGCTGACGGTCGTGGTGCCCTTGTAGACGTTGGCACCCGTCAGGCGCCAGGCGCCGGTGCCCACCTTCTCGATGCTGGTGGTGCCGCCGCGGTCAGCGCCAGAACAGTCGAAGTTGTTGATGATACCGTCAAACTGCTCGTCGGTATTGGCTGCCCCCACTTTCCAGAGGCACTTGAAAGTCTTTTCCTTCTTACTCGACCCCATAAGATAGGTACCCTTATCGCCCGACAGACCGCCTAACTCAAAGGTTCCGTTGGTAGTCCAGGCACAGGCCCGTGCGCCATTCTTCAAGGTGACGGCCGTGTTGGGCAGGTAGTTGCTCTCGCCGTGGATGAGCAGCAGGTTGCCGCTACTGTTGGCTCGGGCTATGAGTCGGCCGCGGAAATCGTTCCAGTTGCCCTGCAGGTACTCACGCACATAAGGAATATTGAGCTGGAGTGTGCCTGTGCCGCTCACACGACTCTTGATGTAGCAGTTGCGATGGGGCGAGAACTGTGAGGTGGTGCCCTCCAGTACCTCGATGGGGAAGCTGTAAGTCTCGTAGGCCTCGTTCTCGCCACGGGTACTCAGCTGTCCGCCCGCTAAGACAAGCTTCGACGAGGAGCCGATGCCTTTGTTGGAAAGCTCGGCATTACTGAGGTATAATGTGGAGCCGCGCAGGACGGTGGCTCCCGTGTAGCCAAAGAACTTGGTGGTGCCGACGTTGATTTGCCCGCCTCCGTCGATGGTGAAGTCTGCTGACGCATTGGTACTCTCTACAACGCCGTTCATGGTGACTGTGGCCGATTTGATATTAAGGGTCGATGTCTTCAGCAACTGCAGAGAGCGGTTGGTCGTGGTGTTGCCACCTGTATATCGGAATGTACCGCCATTGAACACCCAGTTCTGTGCAAACTCCGTACTGCTGCCGATGGCGCTGTTCTGGCCACCGTCCTTCAGCGACGAGAACTCCAGCACGCCCTCATGGACTACGGTCGCTCCGGTATAGCTATTGGTGTTGTTGAGGGTAAGGGTGCCACTGCCGGCTTTGTTCATCGACATCATGCCGCTGAAACTGCCTGAGCCGCTGACGGTTGTATTGGCCGTTACGTTGTAGACAACAGCATTCGGGGTGGTTTGTGCCGTGAGGTTGAGTGTGGCATTTGATGTAGGTGCTAACAGCACGTGGTTGTCGTCGGCAAGGCTCTTGTCGAATGTGCCGCCAGTCCAAGTGTAATCGGGATTGTAGTTGTTAATGTCAATTGTGCCGGAATCCATCGGACGGGTAGACATCGAGACCTCAGACGTGTAGCCCGAATACTGGCTACCCGAGAAAGCCCGCACTCGAACGGTGTAGCGTGTGCCAGGCTGCAGGTCTGTAATGGTATATGACGTAGCATTGGCCGATGTACGCCCAGCCTCGGTATAGTTGCCGCTGCCTTTCACCTCAACCGCAAAGCCGTCCTCACCCTCGGTATAGTCGCGCCAGCTGACGGTGAGCGACTGAGTGGCAGCCTTGGTCAGCTCGAGTCCCACGGGAATGCGGAGGAAGAAGTCGCGGTTGTCGGAAGTGATGGAGTTGATGTAGTTCTCGATGTTGGCATAGCCGTTGGAGGCAATGGTCATAGCATCGTTAGCGTTAGGGTCAGTACCGTTGGAGTTCTCCCACGCATCGGGCATACCGTCGTTGTCGCTGTCGGTCTTCTTGGTGCCGGTAAAGACACTCCAGGAAGAGGGTGTGCCACAAGCCAGCGTTTCCTCATTGGCAATCAGCGCACCACTCAAACCGTAGCTCAACACCTCGTCGACCATGTAGCAGTCCACAGGGTCGCGGTAGGGTAGGGAGGCACCTACCGTTGGCAGGTTAGTGGTCAGTAGCGACTGGCCGGAATTGAGCGTTAGTGCCGGGTAGTTGAAGGGCGAGGATACTACGGTGGCTGAGCTGTATTTGGTGACTAACGAGGGGTTGAACACGCCGTCACGGTTGGAGTCCTGCCAGTTGTCGGTCACGTAGCAATGAAAGTCGCTGTTGGCTCCGGTAAAGGCATCGCCGCCACCCGACGGGCCGTTGATAAAGAGGTTTGACTGGATGTTGACCTCGAAGGAACCTTCGGAGTCGCCCCCCATAATGTAGGCCCCATCCTTCCAGTTGTATACGATGTTGTTGGCATACTGATTGCGGCCTTTCACCTTGAAGTTGCGGGTGTTGTTGTCGCAGAGCAGGTTGCCGATGAGCGATATGTCGTTGGCCTGCATCAATCCGCCGGCAGAGTGGTCCATCAGTCCCTGTCCCACGATACAATGCTGAAGGGTGATGTTCTGTGGCGTGGTACCCTTCCCGTCGGGATTGATGGAGAATGTCTCGTCGCGGCCCCACGAAAACGAACAATGGTCGAATATCATATTGGTACCGTTGGCCACTCCTGCCGCATCCTTTCCGCTGTCTCCGCCACGGCCCATGCGGAAGCGCATGTAGCGCACAATGGTGTTGTTGGCACCTGAAAACGACACGCGATTGCCGTAAACCGTCACACCCTCGCCGGGAGCCGTCTGGCCGGCTACGTAGAGGTTGTTGCTGAACACGATGCCCGACGAAATGCGGATGACGCCAGCCACGTCGAATACCACAATGCGGTTGGACTGGCTCACGGCATCGCGCAGGGAGCCGGTGCCGGAGTCGTTCAGGTTGGTCACATGGTAAACCGTACCGCCACGTCCGCCTGTGGCAAAACGTCCCCATCCCTGAGCACCGGGAAAGGCTAACTGTTCGGCAGCAGTTGTGGCCAGACTGACAAAGGCCAGCAGGAGCATAATGACAGCTTTTGAAGCTATTTTTACTTTCATCTGATAGATTCGGGTTAGTTTCTTTACTTGATGTTTGCAAAGGTAGGCATTTTTTCGTAATTTTGCAACCGTTATGGCAATTATCCTGACAGTTTTAGCATATTTTGGGGTTCTTTTCGCCCTCAGCAGACTTACCAGCCGTCGTGCCGACAATAAGTCATTTTATCGTGCCAACCGTCGTTCACCATGGTACATGGTGGCTTTTGGCATGGTGGGAGCCAGTATCTCGGGCGTGACGTTCGTCTCCGTACCTGGTATGGTGCTGACGTCGCAGATGGCCTATCTTCAAGTTTGTCTGGGCTTTATCGTGGGCTACGTCGTGGTGGCGTTCCTGCTGCTACCCCTCTATTATCGGCTGAACCTGACCAGCATCTATACCTACTTAGGACAGCGGTTGGGGCGGCGTTCTTATCTGTCGGGGGCTTGGTTCTTCCTGTTGTCGAAGATGACGGGAGCAGCTGCCAAGTTCTATGTGGTGTGCCTGATTCTGCAGCACTTTGTTTTCGATGCCCTCGGCCTACCCTTTGCCGTGAATGCCGTCATGATGGTGCTGCTGATATGGCTTTACACCCATCGGGGAGGCATTAAGACGCTGGTGGTGACTGATTCCTTGCAAACATTATGCCTGCTGACGGCGCTCCTCCTTATTATATATAAGGTGGTAAACGGGTTGGGCATGACGATAGGTGAAGCCGTGCAGGCTGTAGCCGACAGTCCCATGAGCCGCATCTTTGTCTTCGACGACTGGACTTCACCCCGCAATTTCTGGAAACAGTTCCTCAGCGGAATCTTTATCGTGATTGTCATGACGGGTCTGGATCAGGACATGATGCAGAAGAACCTCACGTGCCGCAACCTGCGTGATGCTCAGAAGGATATGTGTAGCTATGGCGTTGCCTTTGTGCCCGTTAACCTGCTGTTTCTTTCGCTTGGTGTGTTGCTCACCATGCTGTTAGGTACGAATGGAATGAGTGGCGACGACCTGTTGCCGGCCTATGTCCAGTCGTTCCTTGGAGATGGCAACAGCACGTTTGCCATGATTCCCGTACTCTTTACCCTTGGCGTAGTGGCAGCTTCATTCTCTACTGCCGACTCTGCCCTGACTTCGATGACCACAAGCTACTGTATCGATATCTGCCAGCGGCCTGATGACGAAAAACTGCGCAAGCGGACGCATCTCGTCATGTGCCTCCTATTTGTGTTGTTCGTCCTTTTGTTCCGACTCACGGCCGGTACGTCGCTGATCGATGTGATTTACACCTTGGTCAGCTATACCTATGGGCCGCTATTGGGGCTTTTCGCCTTTGGGCTGTTCACCAAGCGCAGGCCAAATGATGCTTGGGTACCCTATATCTGCATCGCCTCACCCCTCATTTGCTATGGCTGCAATATGCTGGCACAAGCCGAATGGGACTACCATTTCGGCTATGAACTACTGATAATCAATGGATTGTTGACGTTCGTTAATCTTTTGATAAGCTCTCGATATACTCGCTCGGTTGAACACCAAACTCTTTCTTGAAGCAGGTGGCAAAATACTTCGGATCCTTGAAACCTACGCTGTAGGCAAGGTCGCTGACGCGTAACTGCGGATTCTGTTTGGCCATGCGCATGGCTTCTTTCAGGCGAATGTCGCGAATGAAGCTGGAAACGTTCATACCCGTCAGGGCACGCAGCTTGTTGTAAAGCTTCGAGGAGCTGGCTCCCATGTCTGCGGCAAAGGCTTCGCGGTCGTAGTCGCTGTCGTCTAAGTGCTGGTGAACACATTCCATAGCTTGCTTCAGGAACAGGTCGTCGGGTGAGGGCTCCTCGTCGGTTTTCTGGAAAACGGCACCTTGATTGATGAATTCTTCCTTGATTCGCTTGCGGTTCTCAACAATGTTGTTGATGCGCAGCTCCAGGTCGCTCAACTTGAATGGCTTGGTCACATAGCTGTCGGCACCTAACTGTAAGGCCTCGGCACGGTTCTCATCCTGGGTCTTGGCCGTCAGCAGGATAATGGGCAGATGCTGGTAGTTGGGATCGTTCTTTAGCTGTTGTGTCAGTTCCAGACCGTCCATAACGGGCATCATCACGTCGGAAATAATGATGTCAAGCTCCTCTTTATGAATGATTTCCAGCGCTTCCTTGCCGTTGGTGGCCGTCTTTACATGGTATTTCGAACTGAGCAGCTGGGTCATCAGCATGAGCAGTTCCACGTTGTCCTCCACGACCAACAGGTGGTAGGCATCGCTGTCGGCATTGTCTTCGGGCTCTACCTCGGCTATTTCCTGCTGATGCATGCGGGTGGCTATGTCGAGAATGGCACTATGGGCTTGGTTGATGTCCACTTTGTGGGTTTCGTCTATCTGTGACGACGCAAAGGCTTCCTTCCTGATGGGGAGTGTTACCGTGAAGGTAGTGCCCTTGCCCTCTTCACTTTGGCAGTCGATGGTACCGCCGTTCAGGAACACCAGTTCGCGTGTAAGTGCAAGCCCCAGACCGGTGCCAAAAGTCTGCTGCCGCCGGTATTCGCCGTCATAGAAACGGTGGAACAGCTTCTTCATCTTATCCTGCGGAATACCGATGCCGTTGTCGCTTACATTAATAATAATGTGGTCGAACTTGCGGCTCGTGCGCACCTGAAGCATTACTTTGCCGTTCTCTCCCTGAGTATACTTGGCTGCGTTCGACAGCAGGTTATAGATGATTTTGTCGAGTTTGTCGGTATCAATCCATCCCATCATGCTCTCGGGCGTACATTGAATTTTGAAGTCCAGGCCTTTCTTGGCCATGAGCGGCTCAATGCACAGGGCTGTCTGCTGAATATACCTCATGACGTCGCCTTGGGCTACCTTCAGCTTCAGTTCACCCGACTGCGACTTGCTGGTTTCCAGTATCTGCTGCAGCAGCCTCACCATACGGTCGATGTTCAGTTGCATCAGGTCGTAGTCCTGCTCATGGTCGGGTGCAGTTAGGCGCAACCGGTCCACAGAAGCCGAGATTACCGTTAGCGGCGTCAACAGTTCATGGGTGATATTGGTGTAGATGGCACTCATCTGCAAACGGTTTTTCATCCGCACACCACGCTGAAAAAGTTCCCTTCCAAGAAAGAAGAGACCTACCGCAGCAGCGATAATGAGCAATAATATGACCGTTTGAAGACTCATAATGGTTAAAGTTTTACGCCGCGAAGGTACATATTTTATCTCTAAATTCCAACTTTTTTTGGTCGAAAATCACAAAATAGGGTCAAATTGGGTTTAAAATCCGTGATTTATGGTTTAAAATGCGTCAAATCACGCATTTTAAACCTCAAAAAACGATGATTGAACCTCTATTTGCGAAAGTTGCCATATCTTTGCACCAGAAAAGATTTTTAATGGTTAAGGTTTATGGTTGATTAATTTAGTTTTTAAAGTATGAAAAAGCCTCGCTGTGAAGCGGGGCTTTTTTGATTCCTTCGCGCTTTATCGTTGCAAAAATAAAAATTTTCCGCGAAATTTCCAAATAATACGATTAAAAACTTGTCAAAAAGCACCTGGTGCTTATTTCCGCTCTGGGCAAACGTCGAGTTTACTCCGGGCAAATTCCAATTTTACTCCGGGCAAACTCCCAGTTTAGTCGGAGTAAACTCCCAGTTTACTTACGGTAATGCCCAATTTTGCCGCACATTTCCTTCCAAATGAGGTCGGGATACTGATCAACTAAAGCAGCACGGCTTTTTCGCTTGTGTCTAACGGTTCAGTACGACAACAAATGAACTGTCTACAGAATCAGCTAATGAAGACAAAAAGTGTCTAGTGAAATATCAGTAAAAAGTCAATTCTGTCTTGTTGTATAATTAATTAGTACCGCTAGTACCGCTAAGTCTATGACTTAGCATGCCTAAGTCATAGAGTTAGCACGCTTAAGTCATAGAGTTAACATGCTAAACTGACTTTTCGGTCTTTCGTTCGCTAATTTTTTTAATTAATTACCATTTCTTTTCAGTTTTTCATTCAAAAGAGAATAACTTTCCAAACTTTTTCGTATCTTTGCACATTATATGGAACCGACTATTATTGAAGATAATATATTTGAATTTGAACCATTTGAAGAAGATGGCTCTGTGTTGTTGGTCGCGGAAACTTCATGGAGAGGTATGGCTGACGAGTTGGAGGAGCTACACTATCTAAAGGGTGCCCAGTTTATCAACCAACTGAAACTCATAATCTACTATGGAGAGTTCAGACCAGTAGATGGCGAAACAAATATTTTCAGCGCTATCAGCGAACAAAGTGATGATTTCGACAACCTGATCAACGCGGCACGCAAGGCGGTGGCTCATGGTAACAGAGTGTATATTCTTCCTAATCCCGGAGGAATCAGGACAGCAGATTTTATCTTTGAAAACAAGGGAATCTTCAAAATGTACGATTTGAAAACCATCTCTGGAAAAGCTTCTTTGGAAAACAGATTGATGGAATCGATAGGTCAGACCAACCACGTTCTTATAAATGTTTGCAGCCAGTACAACCCTCGATTGATGGCTACACAAATTAGGAACTACTTCCAGGTGAACCCTACAGCAATAGAAGTACTGGTTTACAAAGGCAAGAAGATGCTTGTCGTGACTCGACGTATGGCACAGAACCCACTCTTCTTGATACAATTCCAGCGAAAGTACGTGAAATAAAAAAAGCCGCCTCAATGGGTGGCTTTTAAAATTGGGGCAGGGTCGATACGGGCTTACCCCCACGCGGAAAATACCGGATTAGTCATTTCTGACGCTGCAAAAATAGATAATTAATTTGAGATATCCAAATATTTCTGCTTTTTTTTGCGCGTTTCCATACTTTTTCGTATCTTTGTCAACGGTTCGGGGGGAGAAATCCCGATACCCTATATAGCTATGCATTCTCACCAATAGGCGTGATGTATTCTTATAAGATGAGGTACACAGAAGGTTCCGCTCTGTACTCGAATCTGTTACAGATGTGAATCGGAATTCGATGTGTAACAGATGTGTAGCAGATGTGTTGTCTTACAGTGATATATCTCTATAGACTATCTTTTGTTACACATGTTACACTTAAAAGTGGAAAAATTGGGGGTGTAGAGAAAAAAAACTATGTTGGGTTGAAAGGAGTGAAAAACATGTGTAACATGTGTATCTGTAACAACAAGATTTATGGTTCCATTACTATATGGACCCTTTCACTCCGCCCCCAGCCCCGCCCCTAATTAGGGGTGGGGAGAAGGTGAGCCGAGGCTTTTCTGTGAATTGACTCTACGCTCGGCCTTTGGACGCTTGCCGCTCGGCTCTGCCGCTTTCACCAAGCGTAGCGACTGAAAGAACCGCAGGGACGCAAGAACCTTCCGTGATATCCGTGTGACCTATCACCGTTGTTCTATCCAGAGAAAAACAAAAAAAGGGTGCCCCCTGTGCCCCTATTTGACATAACGCGCTGATTACGTGTATGTTGACGGGGGTACCATAGGCCTAAAAGTGTGCCCCTTGGGTGCCCCCTGGGTGCCCCCCATTTGGGAATTTAGCGCCACTAAAGTAGTAAAAAGGAGCCGAGTTGCAGGGCGTTTAGCTATGAGTTATTACCTTTTGCGTACACACAAAAGACCTTGCGCGTATACGCAAAAAAGCTTACGCGTACACACAAAAAGTCTGCGAGTATACGCAAAATGGTTGTTGAATTTTTTTGAGGGGCACCCAGGGGGCACACAA
>CADBHI010000069.1 GCA_902794405.1 uncultured Prevotellaceae bacterium | reverse complement strand
CACCCTTGGGGGCGTATTCTTTACCTTTGACATAATCAAAGGTCACGTCGTCGGGGGCAATGAAGCCACCACGAGCGCCCATCTCTATCGAAAGATTGCAAAGCGTCAGGCGGCCTTCCATCGATAATGAGGTGACGACATCACCCGTATACTCTACGAAGTAGCCCGTAGCGCCGCTGGTGGTCAGCTTTGCCATCAGATAGAGGGCCACGTCCTTGGCCGTCACGCCTTTCTGGAGCTGTCCGTTGATGGTGATACGCATCGACTTCGGCTTCTGTTGCAGGATACACTGCGAGGCCATCACCATCTCAACCTCTGAGGTGCCGATGCCGAAAGCCACAGCCCCCATGGCGCCATGAGTCGAAGTGTGGGAATCGCCGCAGACGATGGTCATGCCCGGCAGCGACAATCCCTTCTCGGGGCCTACCACGTGAATGATACCATTGTCACGGGAGTTCATGGCATAATGCGTCAGTCCGAACTCCTTAGCGTTACGTTCCAACGCATCGACCTGCGCCTTTGATACGGGGTCCTCGATGGGTTTGTCCTGGTCGTGTGTCGGCGTATTGTGATCGGGCATACAGAAAATCTTCTCCGGACGGAAACATTTCAGGCCACGCGCCCTCATGCCATCGAAAGCCTGGGGCGACGTCACTTCGTGACAATACAGCCGGTCGATATACAATTGTGTGGGGCCGTCGTCAACAACCTGCACGACGTGCTTGTCCCAAATCTTGTCAAAAAGCGTATTCATCCTTGCTTAAATTTGTTGATACAGTCAATATATGCTTCCACAGAGGCGGTCACGATGTCGGTATCGGCACCGAAGCCGTAGTACAGCGAGCCGTCGTATTCCACCTGCATGTGAACCTTACCCACATCGTCGCTACCCTTCGATATGGCCTGGATAGTAAACTCCTTCAGGGTCATCTGCTTCATGATGATGCGCTTCAGGGCCTTGATGGCAGCGTCCACAGGACCGTTGCCCGAGGCAGCAGCCTCAAACTTCTGACCGCTGATGTCGAGACCTATCGAGGCCACCGACTTCACGCCCTTACCCGTTGTCACCTGCAGGAAGTCCAAGCGGACGGCATGCTGGTCGGCAGTATCGGCTCCAGCCAGCATCAGCACGTCGGCATCGGCCACTTCCTTCTTCTGGTCGGCTAACTGCAGGAACTTCTCATAGATCTTATCAAGTTTCGCCTCGTCCACATCGACGCCGTTGACATGAAGGCGATGCTTCAGGGCGGCACGTCCAGAGCGGGCGGTCAGCACGATGCTGTTGTCGTCGATGCCCACATCCTTCGGGTCCATAATCTCGTAAGTATGAACATCCTTCAGCACGCCGTCCTGATGGATGCCGCTGGAATGGGCAAAGGCGTTGCGGCCTACGACGGCCTTGTTAGGCTGAACAGGCATGTTCATCAGGCTCGACACCATGCGGCTCGTGGGGTAAATCTTCGTGGTGTTGATATTGGTGTCGATGCCAATGCTCTTGTGGCACTTCAGGATCATGGCAATTTCTTCAAGGCTGGTATTACCTGCGCGCTCGCCAATGCCGTTGACAGTCACCTCCACTTGGCGTGCACCTGCCATCACGCCTCCAAGCGTGTTGGCCGTTGCCATGCCTAAGTCGTTGTGGCAATGGGTCGAGATGATGACACGGTCGATACCGTCGACATGCTCCATCAGGTACTTGATCTTCTCATAATACTCCTGCGGCAGACAATAGCCCGTCGTATCGGGAATGTTCACAACGGTGGCACCCGCCTTGATGACGGCCTCAACCACCTGAGCCAAGTACTCATTGTCGGTACGGCCAGCGTCCTCACAGTAGAACTCCACGTCGTCGACATAGCGCTTGGCATACTTCGTGGCAGCCACAGCCCGCTCGATAATCTCCTCGCGGGTAGAGTTGAACTTGTACATAATGTGCTCATCGCTGGTGCCGATACCAGTGTGAATGCGTTTGTGCTTGGCATACTTCAAGGCGTCGAACGCCACGTCGATGTCGCGCTCTACGGCTCGCGTCAGCGCGCAGATGGTGGGCCACGTCACCGCCTTCGAGATTTCAATCACGGAGTTAAAGTCACCAGGACTTGAAACGGGAAATCCTGCTTCAATCACGTCGACGCCCAACTGCTCAAGTGCCTTGGCCACCTGAATCTTCTCAACGGTGTTCAACTGACATCCGGGCACCTGTTCACCGTCACGCAGCGTCGTGTCGAAAATAAACAACCTTTCCATTTTACAACTTTACAATTTTTCTATTTTATCGTTTATTAGTTTAACTTCTGACATCTGGATATAAACAAAAAACCTTTCGCACCCGGAAGTGAGAAAGGTTCTATGCTTTTTTGATTCTATCTGGAACATCTACATACACGCTTCATCACTTCCGACCACATCTGGCAGTCGAATAATAATAATGGTGTTAAGTAGGATGTTCGTATACTTCATCTCTCTGTTTTGAATGATTTCGGCTGCAAAAGTACAACATTCCCACAAAACCAACAAACATTTTGCCGTTTTTTTTACTTACCAACTTACATTTTAACACTTCCGACATGGCGTGTTCCATTTTTAATTCGTAACTTTGCAACCCGTATGACAACAGAATTTATTCTTCGCATCTTTATTGCCGGACTCCTTGGCGGTGCCATCGGTCTCGAGCGTGAATACCGGGCTAAGGAAGCCGGATTCCGTACTCATTTCCTTGTTGGACTGGGTAGCGGACTGTTTATGATTCTTTCAGCCCACGGCTTCAGCGACGTTGTGCTGAACGAGGGTATCCGACACGACGTGTCGCGAATTGCCGCCCAGGTGGTTTCGGGCATTGGTTTCATTGGTGCCGGCTGCATCATCTTCCAGAAGCACGCCGTTCGCGGCCTTACCACAGCCGCCGGACTATGGGCCACCGCCGCCATCGGAATGGCTGCCGGAGCAGGCATGTATGCCGTTGGCGTGGCTACTACCGTCATGGTCATCGTGTGTCTCGAACTCATGAACTTCCTCCACCATCACGTGTTCCGCAACCATCACAAGGACGAATACGACGCCGACGAGGATTAGTCCTGCGATCACAAGAATAGCGAAAAATCATTACAAGCCAAAAATGCCCTTTTTACCCCGAAAATCTGCCCGGAGCAAACTTGGAGTTTGCCCGGAGTAAACTCGATGTTTGCCCGGACTAAACTCGGAGTTTGCCCGGACTAAACTCAAAAGGCCCTTTTTCCACGAAAAACGGGTGATTTCGGCGCTCTTCTACGATTCCGAAATTAATTGACAAGGAGCATTTCCCGTCAATCAAGAAAAGTGTTAATTGTAATGACTGAATTGTTAATTATGAATGGGGTTTGGGTGATTTTTTGTACCTTTGCGACTTGAAACAAGCGAAAGCCAGATTTTATGTTGAAGCAGCTTTATATTAGGAACTTTACGCTCATCGACGAGCTCGACATCAGGCTGCATCCCGGTTTCTCGGTCATTACGGGCGAAACGGGTGCGGGCAAGAGCATTATACTCGGCGCCATCGGCCTGCTCTTAGGACAGCGTGCCGACTCGAAGAGCCTCAAGAATAATGCAGAGAAGTGTGTCGTCGAGGCCCACTTCGACCTGTCGAAATACAACCTGCAGCCGTTCTTCGAAGAGAA
The DNA here is from genome assembly GCA_902794405.1 of uncultured Prevotellaceae bacterium. Lineage (GTDB taxonomy): Bacteria > Bacteroidota > Bacteroidia > Bacteroidales > Bacteroidaceae > Prevotella. The sequence goes on along the minus strand of CADBHI010000069.1, from coordinate 14,134 downwards.
CGACATCGACTTCGACGCAGCCGACACGATTATACGACGCGAGCTAACGACCGCCGGCAAGAGCCGAGCCTTCATCAACGACTGCCCCGTAACGGTGCAGGAGCTGAAGGAGCTTGGCGAACAACTCGTCGACGTTCACTCGCAGCACCAGAACCTGTTGCTCCAGAAGCACGACTTCCAACTCTCGGTAGTCGACATCATAGCCGGCGACGACAAAGAACTTGCCGCCTACCGTCAGGCCTACTCAGAATACCGCGAGGCGGCCCGAAAACTGGAAGAGATGCGGCGCGAGATGGAGCAAAACCGCCAGAACGCCGACATGTTGCAGTTCCAGTTCGACGAGCTGTCGGCAGCCCGACTGACAGATGGCGAACAGGAGGAGCTGGAACAGCAGAGCGAAACCATGACCCACGCCGAGGACATCAAGAGTGCCCTCTATACCGCCGACAACGCCTTGCAGGGCGAGGGCATAGGCGTGGTGTCGTCGTTGCACTCGGCCATCAGCGCCCTGCGTAGTATTGCCAACGTGCTGCCTGCCGCCCAGGAGCTGACGGAGCGCATGGACTCCACCTATATAGAATTAAAGGACGTGGCCCATGAGGTTGGGAGCTGCCTGGAACGCATCGACTTCGACCCGGCAGAACTCGACCAAATCAACAACCGGCTGGACCGTCTCTACGAGTTGCAGCGGAAATATCGCGTAGAAACAGTAGGCGAACTCATCGGCCTTCGCGACGACCTGCAGCAGAAACTGGCCGCCATCGAGAATAGCGACGACACGCTACAGGAGCTTGAGGCCCAATGCGCCAAGCTACAGGAACAATGCCGGAAGCTGGCCGACAAGCTAACGCAGAAGCGTAAGACGGGGGCCCAGCAGATTGAACAGGAGATGCTGGGGCGGCTGATGCCCCTTGGTATGCCGAACGTACGCTTCGCCATCACGGTGGAGCCGGCTGAAATCGGCGCAACAGGACAAGACAAGGTCCAGTTCCTATTCTCGGCCAACACCTCTACCCCACTCCAACCCGTCGCACAGGTAGCATCGGGTGGTGAGATTGCCCGCGTCATGCTGTCGTTGAAGGCCATGATCAGCGGTGCCGTAAAACTGCCCACCATCATCTTCGACGAGATTGACACAGGCGTCAGCGGCCGCGTTGCAGAACAAATGGCGCGCATGATGCAGGAGATGGGACTGGCCGACCGCCAGGTGATCAGCATCACTCACCTGCCGCAGATTGCCGCCCTTGGTGCCACCCATTACAAGGTGACAAAGACCGAATCGGCCACGGGAACAGTCAGCAACATGCAGGAACTGACGGCAGAGGAACGAATCACAGAGATTGCCCAGATGCTCAGCGGCAGCAGCATTACCGCCGCAGCCATACAAAACGCGAAAGAACTGCTGGGCGCCATCAAAAAGAACAAATAAAAACAAGACAATAATGACAGAGAACAACAGAAAATGGTGGATGGCGGCTACAGTACTGGTCATCTGCAGTCTATCGCTCAGCTCCGCAAGGGCACAAAGCTGGACCAAGAAAGCCGCCAAGTCAGTATTCACCCTGAAGACGTTCAACGCCGACGGCTCACTCCTCGGCAATAGCAACGGCTTCTTTACCGGCAGCCAGGGCGAGGCTGTCAGCAACTTCACACCGTTCAAGGGTGCCGCATCTGCCGTTGTGATTGATGCCGACGGCAAGGAAATGGCAGTAGAGTGCATGCTGGGTGCCAACGAGACCTACGACGTGGCCCGCTTCCGTGTCAACGCCAAGAAGACGACACCCCTGACCATCGCAACGTCGCGTTCCGAAGAGGGGGCAACGGTCTGGCTGCTGCCTTACCGCGAGACAAAACAGCTGCCACAGGGCATCATCCGCAAGGCCGAGACCTTTAGTGAGAGGTACGACTACTACACCGTGGCCCTGAACATGCCGGAGGGTACGACCAGTTGTCCGCTGATGAACGAAGCGGGCGAAGTCATCGGACTCATGCAGCACCCCTACAAGCAGGGCGACTCGCTGAGCTATGCCGTGAGCGCACTCTTTGCTGACTCGCTGAGAATCAACGGTCTGAGCATCAACGACCCGACACTACGCAGCACGTCGATCAAGAAAGACTTGCCCGAGGAGCTGTCACAGGCCGTACTGACCCTCTACGTGGCCCAGGCTTCGGCCGACTCGGCTGCCTACGTGCAGATGGTCGAAGACTTCATCAACCGTTTCCCCGATGCCCCTGACGGCTACACCTACCGTGCCCAGATGGAGACTAACAGCCACCAGTTCGACGCTGCATCGCGGGATATGGAGCAGGCCATCAAGGTGGCCGAGAAGAAGGACGAGGCCCACTTCAACTACTCAAAGCTGATTTACGAGAAAGAAATCTATATGAACAACGTTCCCTACGACGGATGGTCGCTCGACAAAGCATTAGAAGAGGCCAAGAAGGCTGAGGAGGTGAAGTCGATGGCCATCTATCGTCATCAGCAGGGACTCATTCTCTATGCCCAGAAGAAGTTCAAGGAGGCCGACGAGGTTTACGCCTCGATTATGGGCAGTGAGCTGCGTAGTGCGGAACTGTTCTACGAATGTTCACGCTGTAAGGCAGCCCTGAACGATACCATAGGTCAGATTGCGATGCTCGACAGCTGCAAGGCAATGTTCAGTCAGCCCTACCTGAAGGAGGCTGCCCCCTACCTGCTGGCCAGGGCACAGGTGCTGATGGACGCCAAACGGTACCGTGATGCCGTGAATGAACTGAACGAGTATGAGAAGCTGATGCAGTCGACGGTAAACGACCGCTTCTACTACCTGCGCCATCAGGCCGATATGGGCGGCCGGCTGTACCAACAGGCGCTGAACGACATCAACACGGCTATCAGCATGAACGACCAGTATGAGATCTACTATGCTGAGAAGGCTTCTCTGCTGGTACATGTTGGGCTTTACGATGAAGCCATCGAGACAACCAAGGAGTGTATCAAGTTAGCCCCCAACTACAGCGACGGCTACCTGTTCTTAGGCCTTGCGCAATGCCTGAAAGGCGAGAAGGAAGAGGGACTAAAACAGCTAAAAAAAGCCCGCGAGCTTGGAGACCCGCAGGCTGATGGTTTGATTGAGAAATATTCGAAATAGCCTTTGACGGACTATTCCTCAGGTTTCAGGAGCTTGTCACCCGTACGGTTGATGAGCTCCTTTCTGTATGCCTCGGGGTATCCGGGACGCTGGACACGCTCGCCAAGACCATACTTATTGCGCTTGAAGTTACCCTTCTCGTCGACAGGACGTACGGCCATGTCGTTGTGACGGACAATGAGGAACGTAGCCAACTGACGCCAGCGCTGGATCATCTTGTCGGCCTGCATACAGGTATATTTCGTCAGGAAGCTCACGCGGTCGGCGCCTTCTTTGGTCTGAGCAATCTGCTCAATGCCTTTTTGCTCGAAAAAGTAGGAACTCTCCAACGAGTCGCGCACCTGCTTCAGGTCGGGGAACAGGGCTGAATAGCGAGGATAGACCATGTTGCTGACCCAGTTCTCTACCCAAAAGGCGTTGTCCATCGAGAAGGTGATGTCGTCGGCTCCCTTACCGTTGTAACAGTCGGGCTGCTGGTTGGTGCAGCAGTAGACGGGCGTATAGGCCACCATATTGGGATCATCGTTGCCGAACCAGAAGCAGCCACCAATCTCGCGCGGCAGCCACGAACGCATCTGCGACACGAAGGTCCAGGCGGTCTGCTGAGTAGAGGTGGGACGCTCGTTAAAGCACTTCTTGCCGTCGACCTCGAAGTAGAGGGGTGTCACACGGTAAGGCATCTGCCAGATACCGCCACCGATGTCGGCCTTATCCTGCGACTGGTCTGAGACATCGAAGGGAGTACCCTCGAAGTGGTCGCGCATAGCAGCCTGAACATCCTGAACGGTGAGCAGCTTGTTGGGCTTCACCCACAGGGGCATGACCTCGGCATTGGCATCGCGGCCCTCAGCCCAGGGGATATAACGATCCATTCCGTCGGCATAGCGGCGGAAGAACTGCCAGACGCGGGCGTCGCAGATGCGGCGGCCTGAGAAGTCGGGCTTGGCATAGGCAGCGTTGTAGCTGAAGTCCTGGTCCTTGCCATTATACCATCCCATCAGGCGCGCATAGCTCACCACATTCTTTGACCACAGCACAGTCTCCTGGCCTTTCTTCTCTTTCCTGGCAGGCATGAAAGTGGTAATGCGGCTCTGATTGGCGTGTCCGCAGATCATGTCGTCGGGAATACGCATGGCCACCCAGACGGTGCGGCCCAACTCCTTCTTGGCAGCAGGCTTCAGGGTGGACTTCAGGGAATCGGGCACCCAGGCACCCATCATCTCCATTATCCAGGCCTCGTTGGGGTCGCAGATGGTAAAGGTTTCGCCCTCAGAGCAATAGCCATACTGCTCAACGAGCGTTGTCATAATCGAGATAGCTTCACGAGCCGTCTTTGAACGCTGTAGGGCGATGTAGATGAGTGAGCCGTAGTCGATGACGCCTGTGGTATCGACCATCTCCTCGCGACCGCCGAAGGTCGTCTCGCCAATGGTCACCTGCCACTCATTAATGTTGCCGATGACGTTGTAGGTCTCAGCAGCCTCGGGTATTTCTCCAAGATACTTGTTGGTGTCCCACTCATAGATCTTGCGCATCTCGCCAGGCTGGTGCTTGGCAGCGGGATAGTGGTAAAGCCACATGAAGGCACCATAGCTGTCAGCATTATAGCTGCAGATGACCGAGCCGTCGGCAGAGGCCTTCTTGCCTACAATGAAATTAGTGCATGCCATAGCTCCTGTAGCAGCCATAAGCAAAGCAGATAGTAAATAATGTCTTTTCATATGCTAATAATTAAATGTTGTTTCGTATATCTGAGTGTTCTGGCGGTTGTCGGTCACCTCGAAGTGGAGACGGTGGGCCTTACCCGTAGGCTGGAGCCACGACTCGCGAAGCACGCAGGCAAAGGTAGATGACTTCTCGATGGCATCGAACACGATGAAGCGCCCATCGACCGTAGCCGTCCAAGTGGCAATGCCGCTACGGCCATCCGTAACGCTCAGTCTCAGGATGTCGCCCGAAAGGGACAACGGGGTGACTGTTGGCGGCTGGTCGTCGTAGCGTACTTGGAAGCAGCTTGCCAGTTCACGGATACGGCCTGTGACCCAGCCGTCGTGATAATCGCCACCCATGTAGCGGCCATTCTCATCAGCGATATAAAGCTTCGAGGCGTCGAACGTATTAACCACCGCATCGGAAGTTTGACGGGCGTAAATGCTCAGCTCGGCATCACGCATCAGCGGCAATGAAGCCTGCGAGAACTGGTAGGCATCGGAATAGGCGTCAGGTTGCTGGCGAATAAAAGGAGTAATAGGAACGTCAGCAGACACAAGGCCATAGGGAACAATCAGCTGAACACCAGGACGGCTATAGCTGTTGGTTCGGTTCCAATGGAGAATGGGCTGGCGTGGAACGGCGGATGAAGGGTGAAAAGAGGAATCACCATGAACCACAAACGGATAGCGGGCTTCGTTGCCCTTGAAGTCGCGGAGCACATATTCTAACTGGTAGTCGCGCACTTCGTTGAAATGAACGACGCCTCGGTTGTCGTCGGCTTGCAGACAGGCAAGGCTATTACCTGGCTCAATAAACGATTTCATATACCACACATGACTGCGACGCCAATGGTCATAGTCTCCCCATGCATTAACCATGCGGTTATGGGTAACGGGAATATTGTCGACAATGCTGTGGAAAGCCATCTGGCCATCCACGTAGAGCAACGTCTCGTGAATACCGTAGTGGTTATAGGAGCCCTGCATATAGTCGTTGGCCCACACGGCAAAACCTACAGGCCCCCAAGCAACGAGCTCATTGCTGCGGCCAAAGGTTTTCTTCGAAGAAGAACCATTGAAGACGCCCCCCTTCTGAGGGATGGCCATAAAGGCATGAGCCTGTGGTGGAACGGTGTCCTCTATAAACTCGTTGAGGAACTGGTAGGGATCAAGCATATTCCACGTGCGGGTGTCGTGAACCTCAAGGTGAAGATGAGGTGCCGTGGAATGGCCGGTATTACCGCTAAGGGCTATGAACTGTCCTGCGCTGACAGGTACGTCGAGCGGCGTCAGACGGGCATCGGCCTCACAGGTCTCATGCTTGTACTGATAGCGGCGCAAGGCAGCTTTGATACGTGGCGAGAACGACTTGAGGTGGCAATAGACGGATGTCTGTCCTGTAGGATGCGTGATATATATAGCATTGCCAAAACCGTCTTTACCAACGGTGATACGTGAGACGTAGCCGTCGGCAATGGCGTAGATGTGTTTGCCCTCGCGCCCTTCGGTCTTGACATCGAGGCCGCCATGAAAGTGATGGGGGCGCGGTTCACCGAAATTCCCCGCCAGCGTGATTTCGTAATCCACTGGCGGGGTAAATATACTCAGGAGTATGCTTAGTATGGTGCTTAGCATGCTTTGAACGACATATCAAGACCCTTGACCGAATGCGTCAAGGCACCTACGCTGATAAAGTCGACGCCCTGCTCGGCATAATCGCGGATGGTGTCGAATGTAATGCCGCCACTGGACTCCGTCTCGTAACGATGGGCAATGATGTCAACTGCCTTCTTCGTATCGGGCACGCTGAAGTTATCGAGCATAATACGGTCTACGCCTCCGTGGTCAAGCACCTGCTGCAGCTCGTCAAACGAGCGTACCTCAATCTCAATCTTCAGGTCGAGTCCCTTCTCTTTCAAGTAAGCATGACAGCGGTCAATGGCGTTGGTAATACCACCGGCAAAGTCCACGTGGTTGTCCTTCAGGAGTATCATGTCGAACAAGCCGATGCGATGGTTCGTGCCACCGCCGATCTTGACGGCCTGCTTCTCGAGCATACGCATACCAGGAGTGGTCTTGCGGGTATCGAGCACACGGGTACCCGTGCCTTTCAACCGCTCTACATACTTGTCGGTCATCGTGGCAATGCCGCTCATGCGCTGCATGATATTCAGCATCAGTCGCTCCGTCTGAAGCAGCGAGCGCACTTTGCCCGTAACAATCATGGCAATGTCACCCTTCTTCACACGGGCACCATCGCCCATCAGCACCTCCACCTTCATCTCAGGATCGAAGCGGCGGAACACTTCCTTGGCAATTTCCACACCAGCCAGAATACCGTCTTCCTTGATCAACAGATGCGACTTTCCCATTGCATCCTCAGGAATGCAGCACAAAGTAGTATGGTCACCGTCACCGATATCCTCGGCAAACGACAGGTCTATCAACCTGTCAACTAACTCGTCAACGCTCAACATAATAATTAGTTCTGTGTAGGGTCCTTGAAGAGATAAATACCAATACCAATACGAAGGCCAAACTGACTGTAGTCGGAATGGTTCTTGAACGACTGTTCGTAATAGAGCTCAGGTTCAATCGTCACAGTACGACTGACAAAAAACGAATAGCCTACCTGTACGCTTGGCAGCAAATCATCATAGCCTTTATGGTGCTTGAAGAGTGCCGAAGCTCCAAGATAGAGACCATTCTGCACAATGTAGTAACGTCCACCGGCACCTACCGACAACACATAAGGAACATCCTTCTGCTTTTCATACGACAGCTGGGCGGTAGCCATGATGTTATCTACGAGCAAATAGCCAACTTTTCCCTGGACACTTAGCTTTCCTTCAGTTAAGCCACTGTAGCTGAGGTCTAACCCTGAGAGCGAGGCTCCAACGTAAGCTTTACCTGCCTCAAACTGTGCGTGCGAAGCCAATGATACCATCATGGCTGCAATGACTAATGCGATTTTCTTCATAGTTTTTGTTTATTTGTTTGTTAGATTTGTTACTTTACGATGCCAGACTACGAACCATACCAATGCTACGAGAAGGGTAGCGGCAGCGATGATGGCAGAGATTGTGCCGTCGAGCTTGAACAACTGTGCCGAGAAGAGGTAGGTTACACAAACCACCGTCATGAACAATGCCGGAACAAGGGTGATGATGTAGGGTTTCTTCTGCTGAACCAGATAGACGGTGATGGCCCAGAGCATGAAGACAGAGAGCGTCTGATTGCTCCATCCAAACCAGTTCCAGATGGTCTTGAACCCGTTAGCGTCGCTGATCTGCCAGACAAGCAGGGCAATGACGGCAGCAAAGAGGGGCACACAGACGTAAAGGCGCTTACGGATGGAACGCTGTTCCAAATGGATGAAATCGGCAATGATGAGACGGCATGAGCGCAGGGCCGTATCACCGCTGGTAATGGGTGCTGCCACAACTCCCAGAATGGCAAGAATACTGCCAAAGAGTCCCAGCCAGTTGTCGCAAATGATGCTCACAATGCTCGGAGCCTTATTGATGATGTCCTTGCCACCCTCCATCATCTCATAGCCCGGCGTGGGCTGGTTGTAGAAGAAGTACATGGCTACAGTAGCCCAGATGAGTGCCACGATGCCTTCGGTAATCATAGCGCCGTAGAAGATGGGGCGTCCCTGTTTCTCGCTTTTCATACAACGTGCCATCAAGGGCGACTGGGTGGCGTGGAAGCCGCTAATAGCGCCACAGGCAATCGTGATGAACAGACAAGGGAAGATGGCATCGGGGGTGAGTGCTTCGACAGACAGTCCCTCCCAAATCTCAGGAATATCAGGATGCTTGACGAAAAGCATGACCAGCAAGGCTGCTGCCATGAAGAGCAGGGACACGGCGAAGAGTGGATACACCTTGCCGATAATCTTATCGATAGGCAGCATCGTAGCGATGAGGTAATAGAGGAAGATACTGTTAATCCAGAATACACTGTCACTCAGGAAACTCACCGACGGAATATGCTCCGTACACAATCCCTGCAACAATGTGGCGGGGCTATATACGAACACGGCTCCCACCATCATCAGCAGGAAAACGGCAAACACCAGCATCACCTTCTTCGTGGTTTTACCCAGATAGTTTCCGATAATCTCCGGCTGGTTAATGCCCCCGTTACGGAGTGAGAGCATACCACCCAGATAGTCGTGGACGGAACCTGCGAAGATGCAGCCGAGCACGATCCACAGGTAAGCCGCTGGACCGAACTGGGCACCCATGATGGCACCAAAGATAGGTCCCGTTCCCGCAATATTCAGAAACTGAATCATGAAAATCTTCCAGTTCGGAAGCACAATGTAGTCAATTCCGTCGGCCTTAGCAACGGCGGGTGTCACACGGTCATCTGGCGCAAACACCTTTTCCACAAGGCGTCCATAGACCAAATAGCCCAACACAAGAGCCACAAGGCTCAGGGTAAATGAAACCATAATTACTTACTATTTACGTTTTACAATTTGAAGTTTTATGATGCAAAGTTAATACTTTTATTTGAGAAATGAAAAAAATATCGTAATTTTGCAGGCAAATTTAAAACAAATAAGGAATTGAAAGCAAAAATCATCCTCATATTGACACTTCTTTGTCTGACGGTGCAGGCTCAGAAGCATGAGGTTCGCGCCGTCTGGCTCACAACCATCGGGGGTATCGACTGGCCTTATGCCAAGACAGCAGCAGCTCAGAAACAGGAAATGATACGCACCCTTGACGAGCTGAAGCGAATCAACATTAACACCATATTAATACAGACGCGCGTACGTGCTTCTACCATCTATCCCTCAGCCATCGAGCCCTTCGACATGTGTCTGACGGGCACTCATGGCAAGAATCCTGGCTACGACCCGCTTCAGTTTATCGTCGAAGAATGCCACAAGCGTGGTATGGAGTGCCACGCCTGGATAGTGACTATTCCCGTGGGCAAGACCAACGAAGCGCGATTCAAGGAGTTCAAGCGTAAGAACCCGAAGCTGGCGAAGAGCATCGGACAAGACGGATTCATGAACCCTGAGAACCCTGCCACAGGCGACTATTTGGCAAACATTTGTGCTGAGGTAACCGGCAAATACGATATCGACGGCATTCACCTCGATTATATTCGCTATCCCGAGACATGGCCGAAGAAGGGTGTCAAGCCTCATGAGCGTCGTCTCAACATCACCAGCATTGTGCGTAAGATCAATAAAGCAGTAAAGACCCTGAAGCCATGGGTCAAGCTCTCATGCTCGCCCATCGGCAAGTCGGGCGACCTCACCCGCTACCGTTCAGGAGGCTGGAATGCCTATAATGCCGTGTATCAGGATGCTCAGGGCTGGCTGCGCGATGGACTGATGGACCAGCTGTACCCAATGATGTACTTCCGCGAGAACAACTTCTTCCCCTTCGCCCTCGACTGGCAGGAGCGTTCCTATGGACGCACCATTGTCTCCGGTCTCGGCATCTACTTCTTGTCGCCTCGCGAAGGCAAATGGATACTCGACGACGTAACCCGCGAAATGTATTTCATACGTGACAACGGCGTGGGCCACTGCTATTTCCGCTCAAAGTTCCTTACCGACAACACCCGCGGTATCTATGACTTTGCCCGTCAGTTTGACGAAGCTCCCGCTTTGATACCTCCCATGACATGGGCTTGGAGTCAAGCGCCCACCGCCCCTACCCGATTCGAAGTCCAGCGCGACAGCACGCAGGACCGCCTCAGCTGGAGCGGCGCTACTGACCCCTCTCGTGCTTCCTACCTATTATATAATATATACGCGTCGGCTACTTCACCAGACATTGATGTCAATGAACCGCGCAACCTCATTGCCACCCGTCTGATGGCTACACAACTCATCGTGCCCCACACCAAAGGCCAGACCGTCTACTACGCCGTCTGCGCCCTTGACCGCTACGGCAACGAAAGTGCGCCCCTCTATACGAGCCGCCCCCCAGTGTCTGACGGTTCAGCCGTCAGAACACTCCCGTCGCCCAAAGACACGAAGATTCCACCCTTTTATTATACTTGGAGCAAGAAACAACAAAAGAAATATAACAAAACTCATTAAAACCCGAAAAACTATGGAAAGAACTTGGAGATGGTTTGGCAAGAAAGACAAGATTACGCTTGCCATGTTGAGACAAATCGGCGTCGAGGGCATCGTCACCGCACTACACGACGTACCCCTTGGCGAAGTATGGACACGTGAGAAGATTCGTGACCTGCGCGAGTATATCGAGAGCTACGGCATGCGCTGGAGCGTGGTCGAGAGCTTGCCTGTGGTAGAGACCATCAAGTACGGCGGTCCTGATCGCGACCACCAGATTGAGGTCTACAAGGAGTCGCTGCGCAACCTCTCGGCTGAGGGCATCCATTGCATCTGCTACAACTTCATGCCCGTATTGGACTGGGCCCGTACCGACCTGTTCCACACGAATCCCAACGGCTCGACGAACCTCTACTTCAACTACGCCGAGTTTGCCTACTTCGACATCTATATCCTGAAGCGTGAAGGTGCCCGCGAGGAATGGGCTCAGTTCCAGTTGCCGGCAGGTGTAGGCGAAGGCCGCAACGTATTGGCAGAATGCGACGAGCTGGCCAAGACGATGACACCCGAGAAAGACCACAAGTTAGTAGAGAATATCGTCATCAAGACGCAGGGCTTTGTCTCTGGCAACTTCAGCGAGAACGACGAGGCTCCCATCCAGAAGTTCCGCGAGTTTCTCGACCTGTATAAAGGCATCGACAAGAAGCAGTTACGTGAGAACATGAAATATTTCCTCGAGGCTATTATGCCTACCTGCGAGGAGTGCGGAATGAACATGTGCGTACACCCCGACGATCCCCCTATCGAGATTCTCGGCTTGCCTCGCATCGTCCGTACCGAGGAAGACATCCAGTGGTTCCTCGACGCTGTTCCCAACAAGCACAACGGCCTCACCTTCTGTGCCGGCTCGCTCTCTGCAGGTGCTTACAACAACGTTGTCGAGATGGCCAAGAAGTTTGTCTCTCGCACCCATTTCGTACACCTCCGCTCTTGTCACATCTTCCCCAATGGCGACTTTACCGAGGCCAGCCATCTGGGTGGACGTGCCGACATCATCGAGCTCTGCAAGATATTCGAGAAAGAGAATCCGAATTTGCCTATGCGCGTAGACCACGGTATGACCTTCACCGACGAGCCTGGCGGCATCATGGATGAGTCGAGCCACGGTCACAATGCCGGATACACCCTCCTGGGCCGTATGTTCGCCCTCGGACAGGTGCAGGGCATCCTCGCCACGGTCGACCGTGAGCTGGGACTTCCCTACAAGCAACCTGGATTCTTCGACTAAAATAAAAGAATATGGACTCAATTTGTTTCTTGGGCTTTAACCTCTATGCATGGATCACCATTGCCACCGTATTCAGCATGTTTAGCGTGTTGCTGTTTACCAAATGGCGCAGCGATCTGGTATTCCTCGGAGCCATCGGCGTACTCTTCGTCACGGGGGTGCTCGATGCGAAGGAGGCGTTCTCAGGCTTCAGCAGCACATCGGTAGTCACCGTAGGCGTACTGTTTGTCGTCGTTGCCGGCCTGACGCATACCGGAGTACTCCAATGCATTGTGAGGTATCTACTCGGCACGCCCAAGACTTACTCAAAGGCGGTAACGCGACTGATGCTGCCTGTGGCTGTGCTCAGTTCGTTCCTCAGCAATACGACGGTTGTGACGCTTTTCGTCGGCATCGTTAAGATGTGGGCCAGAAAGCTCAACGTTTCGCCCTCGAAACTGCTCATTCCGCTCAGCTATGCTTCAGGTATGGGCGGTATCTGTACCCTTATCGGTACGCCGCCCAACCTCATCATTAGCGGACTCTACGAGGAGAAGACGGGCGAGGCCATGAACATCCTCACCACAACCATCCCTGGACTGTTCTGTCTGGCCGTCGGCATTCTGTCGGTCATTGCCATGCGCCGTCTGTTGCCCGACCGCAAGGCGCCTGAGAGTGCATTCGAATCGACGGGCGACTACACCGTGGAAGTACAGGTTCCGTCTGACAATCCCTATATCGGACAGACACTGGGCGAGGCTGGTCTCATCCACGTCAAGGGCGGCAGTCTGATAGATTTGTATCACTTCGACAATGCTCCGTCGCCAGTTATGGAGGACGAGCCCATTCTGGGTGGTGACCATCTGATCTATGCCGGACAGATAGACGAGCTGATAGAGATGGCGGTGAGCCACAAGTTGGTGAGCGCCGACCACCACATCTTCTCCATGAGCGAGATTGACAAGCACAGCCATTTGCGTACAGCTTACGTCAACATCGGCAGCAAGCTGATAGGAACAACCATCGGCGGCAGCTCGTTTGAGAAGGATAACCATTTAACGTTGGCTGCTGTGGCCCGATGCGGTGAGCGCATCAACCAGGCACCGCGACAGGTGATGCTACAGGCTGGTGACACCCTCCTGTTTGTATGCTCAAGTCATACTGATATCAACTCCTCTTCCCTGAAGAAAAACCTCCACTTCTTCGATTCCGACGAGGTACCCAACATCGGCACGGGGACGCTCATCTCCACAGCCATCATGATTGCTATGGTGGTACTCTCAGCCCTTGGCGTCTTGCCGCTGTTGCAATGTGCCTTCCTCGCTGCAGCCGCCATGCTCATCTGCCGATGCTGCGATATGGATCAAGCCATGAAAGCCATCAACTGGGACATCCTGATGGTCTTCGCAGGCAGCGCCGTCCTCGGTCTCGCTATCCAGAAGACAGGTATTGCCGAGCGCCTGGCCTTCAGCATCCTCGATGTCTGTGGCACCAATCCTATCGTGGTCATGGTAGCCATCTGCTTCGCAGGAACATTCATTACGGAGTTCATATCGAATACGGCGGCAGGTGCCATGTTCTTCCCCATCATGTACGAAGCAGCCGAGAAGTTAGGCTACGAGCCCTTCCCATTCCTCGTCGCTCTGATGATTAGTGTCAGCAGCAGTTTCGCCACACCTATCGGCTCGCCCACCCACATGCTTGTCTACGGCCCTGGCGGCTACCGTTTCAGCGATTTCATGCGCATCGGCCTCTTGATGAATCTCATCATTCTCGCTGCCAACATCCTCATCGTGAACATCGTCTATCCTCTAACGCCGTTGCATTAAAAAACTGCCGCTTCCTTCTCTGGGGGCGGCATCTGCTTTCTTTAATTTGGTGAGTGGTGATTTTTAGTGGATGGTGTATTGTGGATGGTGGATGGAGATTTGTTATTCCGCTGAATATCATTTTCTATCCACCATCCTCT
>CADBHI010000068.1 GCA_902794405.1 uncultured Prevotellaceae bacterium | reverse complement strand
GGAGAAGGACAAAGAGCAGCTGAAGGCCACCCCCGAGGAATTGACCCTGCTGACGAAAACCCGTGTAAAGCGTGACTCCCTCCAGACTCGCTTCGACGTCCTCCTCGCCAAGGTCCGCTACATCCACGAGAAGCAGAAGTAACTCCCCCTGGCGTCGATGCTCAGGTGCATGCAGCGCGACTGGTGCTTCTCGCCCCTCGTCAGGTACATCTTGCCACCGCCAGCCGACACTACCTCCGTCTGACTGCTCTCGCCCGTTACCACCATCGGGGCGATGGCCATACTGAAGTCCTCATAGAGGGTGTTGGTGGAGCGGAACTTCTTTAAAACTTTCTTTGCCATAACTCAAGAAATTATATGTTAATACATCTCACATTAAGTGGGACAATGGGACAATGGGACAATGGGACAATAAGCGTATTTCAAAATGACCGCTTAAATGTTCAAAATATATTATTATATTATTATATTATAATATAATATATAATAAACATTCTGTTTGATATTTTTTTCGCCCTTAATGTACCATTGTACCATTGTACCATTGTACCACTATTTAATCAGAAGACGGGCGCAGCAGCTTCACCATCATAATAATCTTTCTGCATGCGGACGATGGTGGTGCGGTTCGTCAGGAACTCATGCCCATCCTTCGTCGTGGCTGTTCATTTTATCCAAAATGTGCACAGTAGGGTCGGTTCCGCTGTGCATTTGGTGAATCACCACGTGTGCGTAATTTGCACAATAGGGTCGGTTCTTTGCAAGCAAAGCGAGCAAGCTCGAGCGCCGCTGTGCACTTTTAAAATGCCGCAGCGAACTTCGCAGTTGGCGTTGGCAATCGTTTGATCTTAAATAATTTTTGTGAAGTTTTTGTCAATTTATCACACCGCCTCTGCGGCGTTACGTAAGCATTAATTCAATTCCTTCTGCGCTATCCGCTCTGCCTCCTGCCTGATATCGTGAGCATCGAAGTAGGCGAGGTAGGCTTCTTGTTTTAAAAATGCCGAGCGAACTTCGCAGTTGGCGTCGGCAAAACAACTTAAATCATAGTTTCTAGAGAAAAACGAATATCCTTTAACGATATTACACACCGCCGCTGCGGCATTTTGCGATTTTTAATTTTATGCTATGGATAGATAGCGAGAAAGACGGATTTGCTGGTTGACCCTCGTAAGTCGTAGAAAACCAGTATAGTATCAGTAAAATAGGGGGGGGTGGTGGTAATAACCTCCTGACAATCAATAAGCTATGTGTATTACCGAGTGTCTTCATGCCTATACGATCATTGTTTTAAGACCGCAAAGGTACTACAAAAAATTTATACCGCCAAATTTTTTCACACTTTTTGTTATTTTTATTTTTACACAATTAGAGAGACAGTTAGACAGTTAGACAGTTAGACAATAAGGGCGTTTTTTTGTGCACTTTCTTTTAATAATAATATTATTATATATTATAATTATAATTATAATATATAATAAACCTTCGGTTTGATCTTTTTTTTTCACGCTTAATGTCTAACTGTCTAACTGTCTAACTGTCTAACAGTTTGTCTTGACATGTCGCACAACGTTTTTAGTGAACGAACATAAAAGGATAGTCAATAAACGTTAAAAGGCTAATGGTGCTACAGGATTAATCGGGTGGCCGTATGTGGCTGAAAATAGGCAACTAACACGCTTTTAGCACAATTTCATAATACACTTCAGAACCCACGCGCTTAACATAGTTTGGCTACCCGAAAAGCCGAAAAAATTGTTTCGGGCACTTCGTGTAGTACCTTTGTAGTGTCATCTGGCAAAGGTGGGCCATCTAAGGCTGCTAACTCGGCCACTTAGCACCCTCAACTCGGCCACTTCAGCCGCTTAGGTGATAGAGTTCATTAACCGTATTATTAACATTTTTAAACAATTACTATTATGGCAGTATCAAACAAAGTGTCGATGCTTATCGACCTCTACAAGAACATGAACACCGAGTCGAAGGGCTACGGTATGTACTACGGCCGTATCTTCAAGCGCAAAGGCCTTAACCTGAAGGGCTTCGCCAAGCACATCTCTGAGCATGGCTCGCTGGTGACCTACGACGTGGCATTCCTCGTGCTGCAGAACATCATCAGCTGTATGAAGGAGATGATGGTGCAGGGTATCCCTGTCAAGCTCGACGGACTGGGCACCTTCTCTCCCGGTGTCACCGGTACGGGCGCCGCAAGCATCGCGGCCTACGAGCCCAGCGTCAACATCAAGGGCGTGACCATCAACTTCATCCCTGAGGCTGCAGGTTACGACGAGGACAAGCTGACCAAGAAGCAGCTGAAGTCCGAGACCACGTTCGAGATGAACGACTACGTCGAGGTGAAGTACGTCACCGACCCCGAGACCCAGAAGCAAAAGAGCTACCAGGTGCGTCACCCGCTGAAGAACTACGACATCTACCAGCAGGACAACAACCCTAATCCGGAGCCCTAATCTTTTTGTGGATGGTGGATAGTGGATGGTGGATGGAGATATGCTAATCAGCGAAAACATCCCGTCAAGGTATTCTCTATCCACTATCCACTATCCACTATCCACTATCCACCATTAACCAATCCGCTTATGAAACTGAAAGGAAAATTCATCGAAACGGCAATCAGGGTACTGATTGCGGCACTGACGGCCGCTCTGACGGCAGTGACCACCACCTCGTGTATGGGCTATGGCCCTGTGAACCTCTAATCTCTTGTGACTACTTGTCATAGCAAATCGAACCCGCCCTGCTACGTAGCAAGGCGGTTTTTTATGTAAAAAACTACAAAAACGTTTTCGTAATTCAATAGAATTTTGTAACTTTGCATTCACAAACGAACTACGCCATACGAAATCTATAACAAATGAGAGCGATATTGCTATTCTTCTTGCTGACGCTGATAAGCCATACGCGAGCCTCAAACCTGACGTGGTTTGATGGGCAGCACCCCATTACCTATCAGTTGCCACGCATGGTGGAACCTGTTGTTGAAACGGCGCTGACCATGTGGAAGGACGACATGCGCCAAGTCACGGGATTGGCACCTGTAGCCTCGCAGCATGCTACCATCAAGGTGGTTCGTTCAAAGTCGTTGCCTGCCGATGGATTCCGTATCTCCGTAAAAGGTGAGGCCATCATCGTTGAAGGCAGTAACGGACGAGGTATGGCCTACGGACTGCTTGAGCTATCCCGCATGGCTGGCATCTCGCCGTGGATATGGTGGGGAGACGTTGTGCCGGAAAAGAAGAATCAGCTCGTTATCAGCAAGAGCTATCTGTCGGAACAGCAGCCGAGTGTGGCCTATCGCGGCATCTTCCTCAACGACGAGGACTGGAGCCTGCGCCGCTGGAGTTGCCAGACCTTTGAGCCCGCTCCAGAAGGACATATCGGTACAGCCACCTATAAGAAAATCTTCCAGTTGCTTCTGCGCCTGCGCGCCAACGCCGTGTGGCCTGCCATGCATCCTGGCACGACACCCTTTTTCCAGGTTCCTGGTGCCAAGGCGGTGGCCGACTCCTGCGGCATTGTCATCGGCACCAGCCATTGTGAGCCATTGCTCAGGAACAATGTGGGCGAATGGGATGTTGAGACGCGTGGTGATTTCAACTACAAGACCAATCGTGAGCAAGTCCAGCAATATTGGATAGAACGCTTACAAGAGATTAAGACGTCAAAGGACAACATGTTTACCATCGGTATGCGTGGCATTCACGACGGGTCGATGGAGGGTTATCAGAGCTCTCAGGAAAAGTTGGAGGGCTTGCAGCAGGTGATTGACGACCAGCAGGGGCTGATTCGTCAATACATCGGCCAGCCAGAGAAGCAGATGCAGGTGTTTGTGCCATATAAAGAGGTGTTACAGCTTTATGAGGCAGGATTGCAGGTGCCCGACTATGTGACCTTGCTGTGGTGCGATGACAACTACGGTTATCTGACCCGATTGTCGGATGAGCAGGAACGACGGCGACAAGGCGGTGCCGGCATCTATTACCACCTGTCGTATTGGGGGCGACCGCACGATTATCTGTGGTTAACGACGACGCAGCCTGGACTGATCTACCACGAGCTGCGCGAGGCCTACGACCACCAGATGCGCCAGCTATGGATTGCCAATGTACACGACCCGAAGGTGGCGGGCTATGATTTGGAACTGTTCCTCGATTTAGCGTGGAATATCGATTGTGTCAACGACACGACACTCAATGACCACCTGCGCACGTGGCTCTGTCGACAATTTGGAGAGGCGGCTGGCCAACGGATATTCCCTGCCATGCATGAGTTCTATCGGCTCTGTGGAGAACGACGCCCAGAATTCATGGGGTGGACACAGGTGGAACTTGACAAGCGAAAGTATGAGCGTGGACTCTCTCCTGTGACCCAAGTACCGCTGACAGCCGAGGAAGCCTCGGCACGTTTGGCGGCATTTCAACGAATCGAAGCTGTTGAGCGTGAGTGCAGACAGCTGGTGCGCCCTGAACTCCATGATGCTTGGTTTGCTGCCATTGGATATCCTCTGTCGGCATCGGCCGCCATGAATCGGAAGATTCTGTCAGACAGCATCAAGAGCCATCAGGCCTACGAGGAAATCCTTGCACTAACAAAGCAATACAACGCGATGAACAATGGTAAGTGGCGTCATCTGATGGATGCGGCACCCAGACGGCTGCCTGTCTTCGAGGATGTGCATGCCAAGCTTGCTGACCATCAGCAGTCGAACGTCAGAACCTTCAAGGCTTGCGACTATATGAAGGCTACCGACGGAACAAGAATCATTCAAATGCTTGGTCACTCGATGAATGCCGTTTCAATGCCAAAGGATGGTCAGCTGAGCTATCGCTTCGAGGTGGAGAGGGATGCAGACTACATGGTGCAGACAGCACTCATTCCCACTCATCCAGCCGACAACAATGATCTCCGTTTCAGCATGAGTATTGACGGACAGGAACCAGTAGAGTTCAATCTCAAGGAGCCTTTCCGTTCTGAGCGATGGAAAGAAAATGTGCTTCGGGGTCAGGCGCTCCGTGATGTTCACATCCATCTGGAAGCAGGTATTCACACCCTGATCATCCGCGCGCTCGACAATCACATAGCGGTAGACGAATGGTTTCTTCTACAAAATAGCAAATAACTCCAAGAAAACTACAAAAACGTTTTCGTAATTCAATAGAAATTTGTAACTTTGCAGCCGAATATGGACAAGTTTGAACAAACAAACGCAGAGTTCGAACAGGCAATAGCCGAATGCCGAGACCTGTTCAGCAGCAAGTTGCACGACTATCGTGCCTCATGGCGCATACTGCGCCCCACCGCACTTACCGACCAGCTGTTCATCAAAGCAAAGCGCATACGCTCTTTGGAAGTGAAGAAGGAAAGCATGGTTGGCGAAGGCATCAGACCCGAGTTCATTGCCCTGATCAACTACGGCATCGTAGGGCTGATACAGTTAGAGCAGGGATATGCCGACACGGTGGACATCAGCAACGAGCGTGCTCTGGAACTCTACGACAAACATGCCAACGAAGCCCTGGAACTGATGAAGCGCAAGAACCACGATTACGACGAGGCGTGGCGTGGCATGCGCGTCAGCTCCTACACCGACCTCATCCTGACCAAGATAGAACGTATCAAGGAGATTGAGAACCTGGGCGGCGAGACGCTCGTGTCGGAAGGCATCGATGCCAACTATATGGACATTATCAACTACTCTGCCTTTGCGCTGATCAAGCTGAAGGGGTGATGGTGGATAGTGGATAGTGGATGGTGGATAGTGGATGGTGGATAGTGGATGGTGGATAGTGGATAGAGGATGGTGAGAAGAGTAATTGTCAATACTGCCCGGCTGGTGCTGGCCATAACGTTTATCCTATCAGGATTCGTCAAGGCGGTTGACCCGTTGGGCACACTATATAAGATTAACGACTACCTCGTTGCGATGCACATGGGCGGACTGCTGTCCGACTGGTTGGCACTCGGGGCGTCGGTACTACAATCGGCAGTGGAGTTCTGCCTCGGCATCTTCCTGCTGTTTGCGATTCAGCGGCGGCTGACATCGAGACTGATATTACTGATTATGGTGGTGATGACGCCGCTGACTCTGTGGCTGGCCATAGCCAACCCCATCAGCGACTGCGGATGCTTCGGCGACGCGCTGGTGCTCACCAACTGGCAGACGTTCTGGAAGAATGTGGCGCTGCTGGTGTGTGCCGTTGTCGTGGCCTGGTGGCCCAAGGAGATGTTCCGATTCATAAGTGAGTCGAACCAATGGATTGTCATCAACTACTCGGCGCTGTTTATCCTGGCCGTGTCGGTATGGAGCCTCTACTACCTGCCGATATTCGATTTCCGCCCCTACCACATAGGGACTGACCTGCGGCAGCAATGGCAGCGTACGATGGAGGGTGAAGACCTGCCCTACGCAGACTTCTTCATCGATAATACCTACGAGGGAGTTGACCTCACGGAGCAAGTGCTGGCTGACACGAGCTATGTGTTCCTGTTGGTATCGCCGTTCCTGGAACAGGCTGACGACTCGCGACTCGATCTCATCAACGAGCTCTACGAGTATGCCCATGAGCACAGCTATGCTTTCTACTGCCTGACGTCGAGTACGCATCAGAACATTGACCGCTGGCGGGAAATGACGGGAGCCGAATACCCCTTCTGCACCACCGACGGCATCACGCTGAAAACCGTGATACGCAGCAATCCGGGTGTGGTGCTGCTGAAGAATGGTACCATCATTCGCAAATGGAGCCACAACAACCTGCCCGAATTCAACGAGTCGCAGAGTGTGCTGCCATTGGAAAAGCTGCCTGAGGGACACCTGCCCACAACTACTGCAGCCGAGAAGATTGCTGCGCTGCTGATGTGGTTTGTGCTGCCGCTGACGCTGCTCTCGCTGGCCGACCGCACATGGATGTGGACAAGGTGGCTGAGACGAAGAAAAAAGAACGTGAACGAAAACGTGAACGATAACAATAAAGAAAACGAACAACAAAACGAAAAAGAAAAATGAGAAAGAAAATTGTTGCAGGTAACTGGAAGATGAACATGAATCTCCAGGACGGTATTGCTCTCGCAAAAGAGCTGAACGAAACTCTGAAGGCTGACAAGCCCAACTGTGGTGTGGTGATCTGCACTCCCTTTATCCACCTGGCTTCTATCGCCCAGTTCCTTGATCAGGACATCATCGGCCTGGGTGCTGAGAACTGCGCCGACAAGGAGAAGGGTGCCTACACGGGTGAGGTTTCTGCCGAGATGGTAAAGAGCACTGGTGCCCAGTACGTTATCCTCGGCCACAGCGAGCGCCGTGAGTACTACAAGGAGACTCCTGAGATTCTGAAGGAGAAGGTGCTGCTGGCTCAGAAGAACGACCTGAAGGTGATCTTCTGCATCGGCGAGAGCCTGGAAGAGCGTGAGGCTGGCAAGCAGAACGAGGTGGTGAAGGCCGAGCTCGAGGGCTCAGTATTCAACCTCAGCGAAGAGGACTTCCGCAAGATCGTCATCGCCTACGAGCCCATCTGGGCCATCGGTACTGGCAAGACCGCTACCGCTGAGCAGGCTGAGGAGATCCACGCTTACATCCGCAGCATCATTGCCGAGAAGTACGGCGAGGCTGTTGCCGACGACACCACCATCCTTTATGGCGGTTCATGCAAGGCCAGCAACGCTCCTGAGCTGTTTGCAAAGCCCGACATCGACGGCGGACTCATTGGCGGTGCTTCGCTGAAGGCTGCCGACTTCAAGGGTATCATCGACGCTTGGAAGAAGTAATATGACACGACGATTAGTCACAATCATCATGCTGTGCATTGGCTGTCTCACGATGGCCAATGCACAGACCTTTACCCAACGCGTGCAGCAGAACACTCGGGCCGGAGAGGGGAAAGTGACTATTACACAGGACAAGGCCATCGACGACCTGGTCAACGGACAGAAAGCTGAAGACAAGGCCGTTGCCAAGCCTGCTGCCACCAAGCCTACTGCCGCCAATAAGCCTGCTGACAACAAGACTGGCGACAAGACTGGGGCCCAGAAAAGCGAGTCGGAAAAGGCACGCGAACAGTTAGCCAGTATTCTGGAGATGGACGGTGACACCGCTACCGCTCCCATCATTATCGACAATCGCCGCAAGGTGATGCGTGGTGTGAAGGTCGACGGCTACCGAGTACAGGCCTTTGCCGGCGGCAACCAGCGTAAGGACCGCCAGAAGGCAGAACAGGTTGGCAACACCATCAAGAACAACTTTCCCGACGAGCCTATTTACGTTCATTTCTATTCCCCAAGGTGGATTTGCCGTGTAGGCAATTACCGTACCTACGAGGAAGCCCACCAGATGCTGCTCAACATCCGCAAGCTCGGCATCAGCGGCGCCTCCATCGTCAAGGGAAAAATAACCGTACAATACTAAATGTATCCAGAAAACGAAGTATTCCGCGAGGGACTTGATGAACTCGCAAGCCATTACAAGGACATTATCACCCTGCTGGGCGAAGACCCAGACCGTGACGGCCTGCTCAAAACGCCCATGCGCGTGGCAAAAGCCATGCAGGTGCTGACACGTGGCTACCAGATGGACGCCCATAAGGTGCTGACCGATGCCCTGTTCAAGGAGGACTACAATCACATGGTCATTGTCAAGGACATTGACTTCTTCTCTCTCTGCGAGCACCACATGCTGCCATTCTACGGCAAATGCCATGTGGCCTATATCCCCAACGGCTACATCACAGGCCTCTCGAAGATAGCCCGTGTGGTCGACATCTACAGCCATCGGCTGCAGGTGCAGGAACGCATGACCATGCAGATACGCCAGTGTATCGAGGAAACCCTTCATCCGCTTGGTGTGATGGTGGTGGTCGAGGCTAAGCACATGTGCATGCAGATGCGGGGCGTTGAGAAGCAGAACAGCATCACCACTACCAGCGAGTTCAGCGGTGCCTTCGACCAGGCCAAGACTCGCCAGGAATTTATGAACCTGATATCCCATTAAAAATCCAAGAATTATGCAACAAACTGACAGAGGAAACTACAGAACCCATGAATCGTTGATGCATGAGTTCTGGCACAGCTGCTTAGGAAAGCTTGTATTCCTGGCGGCTTTCATCGGCGTCATCCTGATTATTGCAGCCATGACCGTACCTGATGAACAGACTATGGAAGAGGAAATGACGGATAACATCCGCCAGTGTATCGAAGCCAACGACAGCATCAAAACCGACTGGATCGACGATGCCGTCAACAACGTCGGCTACATCTTCACCCATGCAGACTCCATCCCCAATCAGGAGATCTTGAGAAACTTCAATAAATATAACAAGCTGGAGATTTATCCCCACACCTTCTACTCCACCGCCCTTCTGCACAACAACTTCCGTCCTGAAGGCATTCGTGTGGGAGTAGGCATCTTCGGCATCGTTATTCCTACCGTCAATTTCAATGACTTCCTCTTCCGTATAGGTCCCATGCATAAGGGTTACGACCAAAAGCCCATCCGCTCTACCATCATTGTCGGAGGGCAAAGCTTCGGCAACGATCCTGAGTTAGGACTCTAAGAAGAAGAGAGTATGAAACGTACAATACTGTTACTGACAGCCTTGCTGACCCTCACGGTTGGCAAGGCTGATTTTGTGAGTGAGCCTGTGATGAAGGACGACCTGCTGCAGATGCTGGCCGACTTCACCATGTATATGAAGAACGACTTCCAGGACTGCGTCGAACCCAACAGCGAGGGTGAGGCCTGCGGCTGCTTCAGGGGTGAGAACACGATGGCCAACGACGAGCGTGGCGTGCGCCCCAATGCAGACCTCTCGATGATCTGTGCGTTCCTTGTCAAATATGGCAAGGGGAAGGTGACGCTGCCTGAAAATGTGACCTGGGACGACCTGGAGAGCATGGCTATGAAAAGCCTCGTCTTTGCTTACTCCACCCACAAGGCCAACAAGCTGAAGGTCTGCGCGGGCAACAACTACTGGGGTTCGGTCAGCAATGACGACCACGTCTGGGAGAGTTCGCTCTGGGCCATGTCTGTGGCCTACTCCGCCTTCTTCCAATGGCACAAACTTATGGGCATGCAAAAGTACTACATCCATACCCTGTTGAAGGCTGAGTGCAACTATGAGCTGGAACGCTCTATCCCTACAGGCTATGCAGGTGACACGAAGGCCGAGGAGAACGGCTGGGAGGCCGATGTGTTGGCCGCCGCGTTAGGACTCTTCCCAAACGATCCTGAAGCACCTCGCTGGTTCCAGCGCCTGCGCGAGTTTGCTATCAATAGTTACTCGCAGAAGGACGATGCCTCAAACCACACCGTCATCGACCCCGATTACGACCAGCAGACGATTGCTGACCTCTACAAAGGACAGAACTTGTACGATGACTACACCCTACAGAACCATAACTACTTCCATACCAGCTACCAGAACGTGGTTATCCAGGAGTTAGGCGAGGCCGCCCTGGCCCTGAAGCTGTTCCAAACAGCCCTTCGTGGAGAGGAAAAGTGGAAGACCAACGCCCTGATGCACAACAACGACCGCGTGATGCAGGACGTGCTCTACTGGCTGGCACTCAGCGATGGTGAACTGGCCATGCCCAACGGCAACGACTGGAGCCTCTTCCTCTATGACCAGATTACCAGCTACTCTACCAACGCCTGCTTCCTGCGTGATCCTCATGCCCTGATGTTGGAAAACCTCGCCTACCGCATGATCAAGGCCCGCCAGAAGACCACCAACGATGGCTCCTGGCTGCTGCGTGCCGATGTAGGGGCACGCCGCATGGGTGTAGAGGCCCATCGCGTCATGATGACCTGGCTCATGCATGAGGTACTCCCCACGGCCGACCTCACCCCCACCACCTGGTCCGATTTCAATCGCCAATACTCGCGTGCGAAGGTTTTCCCTTCGCAAGACATCGTCCGCGCCTCCACTCCCTCCCGCTTCACCTGTTTCTCGTGGAGCAAAGGTCTGCAAAGCTACACAGGCTACATCGCCCCCCACACCATCAACAATCCACCATCCACAATCCACAATCCACCATCCACCATCCACCATCCACAATCCACCATCCACCATCCACAATCCACCATCCACCTCTCTAACCTCATCGTCCCCTTCCGCGCCAACAACACTGGCAATTTCTTGGGCTGGTACGACGTCGAGGGTAAAAAGACCAACGCAAAGCCCGTCGGCGATGCCGTCTACGACCTACAAGGCGATGCCTACGTCATGAATGGCGAACTCACCACCAACGAAGGCACGCTCAACAACAGCTTTGCCCTCTATTCCACTCCTGGGAATGCCGTTGTCTACATAGACTGTGTTCGTGCCAACGACCCTGTCACCATCAAAGCAGAAAAGGGTGGTCTCATGGCTATCAGTACTGATGAGTTTACCAGTATCCGCCGTACCCTCTTCACGTCAGAAGGCCAGCAGCAGCTCGAAGGCACCACCTTCACCACCATGAAAGGGCCCTGGGTCAATGTCGACAATCAGTTAGGCATCCATGTCATCGGCCACAAACAGATAGCCTTTGGTGAACGTGCCAACAACAATTCCGTTATGACATCACGACTCTATGCCTCCTACAGCGACTCCATCCGCAATGTCAGCAAGGATGAAGTGGTCGACCGCCGTGCTATCGTGTATTATTCCAATACCGACGCTACTACTACAGCCCGACTGGCATCGCTCAACAGCCAGCTCGCCACCGCTGCAGGATGGAACGGCGTCATCGTCTTCGACCCAGACATGACGGGCTATCTGCTACTGTCAAATCTTTATGGCGATGCCCCCTGCACCCTGCAGCAGGTCACCACGCCGTTTGGAGCACCAGTATTCACCACGCCTACCGCCATCACCCCTGAGGGTGCCTCGGCCACTTTCAGTACGGCCAAGAACCACTCCTACACCTGCGAACTGAGATTCTTCGTGGAAGGTAAACAGCTAACGGCTCTTCAGGCATCTGACGATTCCAGTACCTTCTACCTCCGTAACGATGCCCGACGGGCTTCAAATGTTACTGTTACCGCCCATCTCAATGGACATAGCCTCACCCAGAAACTGAAGATAAGAAAGAAACCTCTGAAGATTGTACTCTCTGAAGGCCGTCTCATAACGGAAGAAATACCCCTGTTCCCCACCACACAACCATGAACATCGTACGATTCATCAAGGACTGGACACTACCTGTATCCATGGGCATCGGAGCAGCTGCCTACCTGCTCTTCGCCTTTACGCCCCAGCTCGATGCTGCTGGTACACAGATGGCACCGTTCTTTGCTGCCATCCTGCCGCTGTTCATGTTCCTCGTACTGTTCGTTACTTTCTGCAAAGTCGACTTCCGAAAGCTCCATCCTGTAGCGTGGCACGCATGGGTAGCCCTCTTCCAGCTCCTGTTCATCGGCGTTCTTATGGCGTTCCTCCTCTTTCCACAATCCACCATCCACTATCCACAATCCACCATCCACCATCCACTATCCACCATCCACCATCCACTATCCACCATCCACTATTCACCATCCACCAAAATTCTCCTCGAAGCCCTGCTCATGTGCGTCATCTCGCCCTGCGCCACAGCCGCCGCCGTCGTTACCCAGAAACTCGGAGGCTCACTCGAACAGATGACCACCTACACCTTTCTATCCAACTTCCTCACCGCTCTCCTCGTTCCCATCTGCTTCCCCCTCATCGAGAAAAGTGCCGACATCACCTTTCTCACCGCTTTCCTCAAGATTCTTCATGAGGTGTTCCTCGTACTCGTCATGCCCATGTTGCTCGCTTACATCGTCAAGCACTATCTACAGCGCCTGCATCGCAAGATCATTGCCATACGCGACCTCAGCTACTACCTCTGGGCCTGTTCGCTAATGATTGTCACAGGCACCACCGTCCGCAACATCGTCCATGCCGAAGCCTCCGTATGGCTTCTCACCGCCATCGCCCTCTTAGGTCTTATCATTTGCATCGTTCAATTTGCTGTTGGCCGCTTCATAGGTCATTACTTCGACCACACCCAGGAAGCCGGCCAGGCACTCGGCCAGAAGAACACCGCTTTCGCCATCTGGCTCTCCTCCGTCTATCTCAATCCCCTCTCCAGCGTCGGTCCCGGCTGCTACATCCTCTGGCAGAACATCGTCAACTCCATCGAAATCTGGAAGCACGACAAACAGTAATCTTGCGTTTTAGCCTTTCTTGTGCCGTGCAATGACGTAGATGATGACGGGAGCTCCCATGACAGGAGTGACGGCATTGAGGGGTATGACACCCGATTCGCCAGGCAGGAAGCAGAGCACATTGCACAACAGGGCAATGACGGCACCGCAAAGAATGGTGCCTGGCATCAGGATACGGTGGTCGGCGCGTTGGAACAGCAGACGGGCAATATGGGGAACGGCCAGGCCAATGAACATGATTGGACCGCAGAAGGCGGTGGTGACAGCCGTCAGCAGGCCGGTTACAATGAGCAGGTAGTTGCGTACCCGTTGGGTATTGACACCAAGATTCTCGGCATACTGTTCGCCTAAGAGTAGGGCATTGAGGGGCTTTACCAAGAGTAGTGACCCCACAAGGCCTATGACGCAAAGTGATGCGAACAGCGGCATCTGACGCATGGGAACGCCGCCAAAGGAACCCATGCCCCATACCATATAGGATTTTACACCCTCATCCGTTGCGAAGAAGTTGAGCAACGACACCACCGAGTTGGCAATGTAGCCAATCATGATACCGATGATGAGCAGCATGACGTTGTTGCGCACCATCGTCGAGAACAGGAAGATGAGACCCATTACCGTCATCGCCCCTACAAAGGCGGCTGCCAGCACAGCCATAAAGCCTGTGACGCTGACAGAACCGATGCTGAGTGAACCACCCATGCCCAGCATGACGAGGGCCACGCCCACGCCTGCGCCGCTGTTGATACCGAAGATGCTGGGGCCTGCCAAGGGATTCTTGAACGCCGTCTGAAGCATCAGACCGCTAACGGCTAACGAACCTCCGCAGAGGGCAGCCGTGAGAGCCTGTGGCAGTCGGCTCTCCATGATGATGTATTGGTGAGAGGTGGATGGTGAAGGGTGAGTGGAGAATAATATGCTAACGACCTCGTTCAGTGGAATCGATACTGACCCCACAGCCAAGTTCAGCGCCAACAGAACAATAGTCAGCACCGCCAGCAACACACAGATTACAATGCCTCGCTTCACTCCTTCAGTTTCTTATAATAACGTAAAGGAGGCAATCCTATTATGTCAGGATGAAGAATTTGTATGAAATCGCTTAAAAGATAGTCGGGACGGAAGGGAGTCTCCTCGTAGAATTTCGAATGCTCGACGTTACAGCCATAAACTTCCTGCTCACGGAACGCCTTCAGCTGGTCGTAGCCCCGATGGCCCGAGAGTAGCTCACGATAGTCCCATTCGTGGTCGCTCGAGTAGCGCAGCATCCACACGTCGCTTTCGCCACCCCGTTCCAGCACCGTCTCGAAGGGTAGGGCCAACGAGCCGCTTTGCTTGTCGGAGGCCCAGGGATAACGGCCTCCTGCATCTTGAATCATACGGCCGATGGTGCTGTTGCCACCAGGCATGTACCAAACGGAGCCTGTCACCTTGTCAACAATCACCGACCTTCCTTCGCCTGCTTCCGTAGCCCGCTGTTTCAAGGCGGTGTAGCAGCTGTCTACTTCATGGAACAGGGAGTCGGCCTTCATGGGAACGCCGAAGAGCAGGCCATAGAAGCGCATCCACTCGGCACGGGCCAAGGGCGATGTCTCCATATACTCGGCACATTCAATCAAGGGGATACCAATTTCCTCGGTCTTTCCGTAGCCACCTGAATTCTCGAAGGGCGACAGCATGATGACGTCGGGCTTGATGTCCATGATTTTCTCTACTACAGGATTCAAACCGTTGCCGCAGTCCACGATACGTCCTTTCTTGATCTGTTCGTGAATATAGGGAATCTTGATATACTTGGAATCAGCTACGCCCACGATGCGGTCGCCAAGGCCGAAGCCCGTCAGTAACGAACAATGAACAGTCGTAAACACGGCCGCCCGCTTGATAGGCACCTCAATGACGGTAGCCCCTTCAGGGAATGTTGGTGTCTGCTGTCCGACTTCAGATGTTCGAGGCATCAGCACATACTGATGCAGCACTTTTCCAGACTTCCAGGGATTCTTGATGGTGGCCAGTGCATAGCCGTCGTACTCGGCAATGCTGAGCAAAGTCGAGTACTTAAATGAAAGGCTGTCGCCCGCTGTCTGTGGCTCAGACGACGTGCGTCGGCCACATGACAGGAGCAGGACAGCTACACAACTATATAATAATAAAGAGAATTTCCAGTGCTTCATTGCTTCACGTACTCAGTGTGCGTGTTGAAGACCACGCTAATGGGGCCAGTGGCTGTATTGTCATACCTCTTCACGAACTTGCCCGAAGCGTCGTACTGATTGGTGTATGAAGGCAAAGCATAGCCGGCATAGCCAGTATCAGGATTCTTCTGGTAGGACACGATGAACACGTTGCCTGTGACGGGGTCGGCAGCAATGACTGCAGGGCTGAAGATGTCAGAGGGTTCCCAGCTTGTGGTGGCACCAGTGGTGGTGTCGTAAATGTTGTAGTTGATGCCTGAGCCGCCATAAGGAGCGTTAACGGTATAGATCTTCTTGCCGTCGGAGCACATAGAAGTACCGTCGACCACCTTGCTCACCTTGCCGTCGAGCGTCACCTTGCGCACGCCAGCACCCGTCTGGTTCCAATTCTCGTCGTAAGTACCATAGTCCAGATAGTAGACGGCATCGCCTGCAGTCAGGATTTCCATCGGGTTGGTGATGACGGCATCCTTAATCTCGCTAACAGCGCCGCTCTTGAGGTCAATTTTCGACAGCGAGGGTTTCACGCCATTGCCATAGTCAGAGTTGGTGACGAAGAGATAACCGTTGCAGATGGTCAGACCGTTGGGGTAGGAGCCCACAGCAAAGGTCTGCTGCTTGGCAAAGCTGATGGTGTCGATGGCAGCCACAATACCGGCACCACCTGTGGTGCTGGCGCCGTAGCAGGTGAGGTAGAGCTTACCCTCGTAACCGATGGCAGCACGGGGGCTTACACCGTCGGCCTCACCTAAAAGCTGGGTGGTGCTAATCTGCTTCACAATCTTCAACGTCTGCTTGTCGCATACCCAGATGGTAGCCTCACCGTCAACGACGATGTAGAGCTTTGAACCGTAAGCCGTGATGTAGTTAGCGGTCTTACCTACCGACTTGCCGTTTGCGGCCTGGAAAACATTAGCAATACTGGTTCCCTTGGTGTAGTCAATGTAGCTGACATTGCCATCGATGCCGGCCTTCTTGTTGCCGGAACCCACCAGGAACATACCATTCGACACATCAACGGGCTTCATAACAGGAGCATCGTCGTCGTCATCACTCGAACATGCAGTCATCAGGCTCATGGCCATTGTCAGGACTGCGAAACTTAAAAGAACCTTTTTCATAATGCGTTTAATGTTTATAATTGTTCATTTTTTCAATATTCAACCTTTGCCGTCACCTGCCAACTTCTTCCCGGCATGGGGTAGCTGCGTACAATCTCATACTGCTTGTCGAGCAGGTTCTTTACGTCAGCCCGCACCTCGAAGCGCATCTTGCGAATCTGGAACTGCCGCCATAGAGTGGCACTCAGTTCTCCGTAGCCGTCAATTCGTGTGCCGTCTAAATGCTCGTTGCTGGCCCATCGTTCGCTCACGCCATAGCCACTCACTACGGCGTTCACCCAGGGGTTCTCCCATCCGATGGAGGCAGCCCCAGAATGGAGTGGCGTGTAGGCTATCTGGTTGTTGTAGTAGGGCGACTCAGGGGTGGTGCGGTTACGAGCCTGTTGCAGACTGTAGTTGGCCGTAGCCGTTAAGGTGTGGTGCCCTATGTGGTGGGCAGCCCTAACGGTGGCATCGATGCCAAGCACCTCTACCTTACCGATGTTGATGCACGTCCACACGAACATGTTGTAGGGTACACCCTGAATCATCTCCTTCACCTTATTATAATATAGGTCGGCAGTAGCCGTCAGCTCCGTGCGTTTCGAATCAGTTGTCGTATACGTGACGCCTGCGTTCAGCTGTTGCGTGTCCTCTGCCTTCAAGTCCTTATTACCATAGTGGAAGAAATAGTTCTCGTTGAACGTCGGAGCGCGGAAGATGTCCTTGTACGAAGCACGAAGTCTCAGCTGGGGTGTGAGGGCGTAGCTTAAGCTCAGCGATGGCGATAGCCGCCGCATGTTGTTAGAACCCTCGCCGTCCTTCGCATCGTTTAGGTAGAGTGAGTACAACAGGCGCCCCATTACTGTCAGATGTCCCGCATGGTATTTGGCCGTAGCCGACTGTAGCACGGTATTCCGATAGGGGCGCATATCGGTGGGTAGCGACGAGTTTAGGTTGTTGTAGGCGTAGTCGGCCGAGTAGTCGAACGACCAGCGGCTGTGAGGCGTATAAAGCAGGCACAGCGACGTATAGGCCTCGCGCTGGTAGTAGTTGCCATCCTGCGACCAGTTGGCTACCATCCCATCGTCGTAGAGCGAGGCCGTCCAGTTGAACTTCCCCAGCCACTTGACAGACAATTGCTCATTCCATCGCGTCTGATAGCTTAATTGTCCGAAGAAGTTGCGGTCGCGGAGGGTCTCGCGGCTGGTGTTGCTGTAGTTCGGCATGTCCCTGGTTCATGCGGCTGTTCTGGCGACGGTCGTTGATGGTCTCGATGCCATTCTTGATGGTGTAGGGGTAGTCGTTCTCTGCATAGACATACTCGCCAATAGCCGAGAGCGCAAAACTGTCGGAAAGGCGCTGGTCGTATCGAAGATAGGGACTCACGTAGCCAAAGGAACCAGCCTTCACCTGGGCCGTTAGCTCCTGTCGTTTGTTATGAGGCATCTGCCAAGTGTTGATGGCTATGACGGCTGGTGTAGACGCCAGTCGGGCAGGAATAAAGATGTCGTCGTTGTCGCCGATGGTCAGCGTCAGGTGAGCCACGTTGTCGAGTGAATAACGGCTAAGGTCAATCTCGCCGCTCTGGCACTCCGAGAGCATCACGCCGTCGTAGCTCACGCCTGTATGCTTGGTGCCGAAGCCGCGTACTGATACCGTCTTCATGCCCCCGGCTCCACCATAGTCGCGCAGGGTAATGCCTGGCAGACGATGCAGGGCATCGGCCATATCGGTGATACCCATTACGAGCATGTCACGACGGTCGATCACGTGCATCGGAGCCGAACTCTTCAGGGCGTGGCTGTGACGGGTCTCTGTCACGGTCACCTCCTGCAACGTGTCTGTCAGCACGGTCTGTGCCGACAACCAAGAGCTCACAGCTAAAAGCCAAGTGCTAACAGCCAGTCTTTTCACTTTATATTTTACACTTTCGTCCCCAGCGCCTAACCCCAGAGGCAGATGGCGACTTTTCAAACAGACTGGCAGGTCTTCTGACTTGACCCCTTTGCCTCAGGTCCGCCTTCCCAATAATATCAGTGGCATTATGGGCCTGAAGATCAACGTGGGCTTACAGCTGCGGGACAGTCGGGGATTCTCACCCGGTTCACTACGTGGACCTTTTCTCGCCTCAGCAGAGTACAAGTCAATTTGTCTCTGCGTTCGGCTTGCGAAAACGTTCCCTTCACCAGTTTGCGGGTGCAAAATTACAAAGTTTTTACAAGATGGCCAAATCTTTTCGTATGTTTTTATTGTCCGCCCAGTCGTGAGAAGTATTCGATGATGTCTTCCCAAGTCTTGAACGTGTCGCTGCCAAATTCAATGGGCGTCGCCATTCCCTCGGTTTTCGTCGTGTCGATGAGGTAGTCGCCGTATAGTAGGTTCTTCTGGTTGACGAACAGCGTATGGCCATAGGCAGGCACGTTGATGTATTCCTCAAGCCACAACAGTATATCGCCATACGCAGCCCCATCGGCGGTCGCAGGTGCCACGAAGTAGACCTGGTAGTTCTCAATCAGCATGCGAACGGCCTTCTGGGCTGAGCTCTGCGGCTTCTTCCATTTGTCGGCCAGCGTACTCATGTCAATATAGATGATGGGACGCTCGCGGCCTTCCTGCCTGTCGTCTATCCAACGAATCACAGGTACCACGGCCTGCATGAAGCTCTTGTCGTTCATGCGATGCTCACCGTGGAAATGGGTAGCCTGCGGATAGTTGGCGGCAAACAGGTCGAAGGTGTCGACCAATGTGTCCTCATCGCCGAAGAGGCCAAAGACACGCTGGCGATCCTCATCGTCAAGCCCCTCGAAGCGACGTTCAGACACCTCGCGGTACTCCTTCACTAAAGCCTTGTCGACATAGAACTCCTGAACGCCGTCCTGTCGCGGGTTCTGAAACTGCTGGGTACCCGTCAGCCCATGCTGGCGCATGGTCTCTGCAATCTCTAACGCAGGGTTCACGCAAATGCGGTCGAAGCCGCGAAGCTGTTCGGCATACATGCCACCCATCGACGTGCCGATAATCAGGTCGGGCTGCTCCTCTCTGCATACCTTATTTAATAAGTCAACAGCCTCCAACGGCTTGACGGGCACGTCGGGAGCAATGACCGTGGCGTTGGGAAACACCTCGCGGATTCGACCTACTGTTCCCGACTGACCGCTACTTGCAAAGCCGTGAACATAAAGTATTTTCTTCCCCTTCATCAGTTCCGGGAACTGCTTGATATACTGATTCTGTTGTTCCATATTGGGCGCAAAGTTACTATTTTTTTCGTTTGCTTGCAACTTTTTGTTGCCTTGATGCGTCTAACGGATAAAAATTAATCAAAAAAGTAAAGGACATGATGAAGAAAAATGTGGTTTTGGCTTTGCTGAGCATAGTGTTCCTGGCCTCGTGTAAGATTGATATGAATGGCTGGAATAAGATTGAGCCGAGTAAAAACATTGTGAAGAACGAGTACAAGATGGATTCCTTCGATCAGATGGAAGTCGACCTTGTGGCCAATGTGAAGTTCATTCAAGGCAAGGAGGGTGACTACCGTGTGGTCTTGTCCTGCCCCGACAACTATGTCGACTTGATTGGTTTCGACGTGAACTCAGCTGGTGAACTCGAAGTCCACTTTGCGAAGGACAACGTCAATATCGATGCAGAGCATGTCGACATCACCGTCTATGCACCTGGGCTCAAGAGACTGGAGAACTGCGGGGTGGCCAGCGTTGAGATTGACAAGCTGAATGCCTACGAGTTTGAGGTCGAGAACTCTGGCGTGGGCAGCATATACCTTTCAGGACTCGAGGTTAAAAGCCTGGAAGCCGAATGTAGTGGCGTGGGTGGCATTCAACTGGCAGGAGTGGCCCAAAGTGTGGATTTAGAGTGCAGCGGCGTGGGCAGCATCAAGGGCGACAACCTGAAAGCCAAGACGGTAAAGGCCGAGGTGAGCGGCGTTGGCGGCATTAGCTGCTACGCTTCCGACCGGATTGAGGGCGAAGTGAGTGGAGTAGGCTCGCTGAAATATGGCGGCCAGCCAGGCGAGAAGGTCCTGAAGCGTGACGGCATAGGCGAAATCGTTGAATTATAGGCTGTTAGATTGATTTATGTCAAGAAAACAATAAGTTTTTGTGTAAAAGAGTCATTAGAATTTGCTTTATTATTAAAAAGGTGTTACCTTTGCATCGTGTTTTTCATAGTATTAGATTTAAGGTTAACAAAGGTTGGGGCTTAGCGAAGCCCCTTTTTTTATGCCCAAAAGTTTGGTTCGTAAAGATATTTTTCTTAAATTTGCAACCGAAATGTGCAATGAACGACTTTGACGACAAGAAAAAACGATATTATTTACTTACTTTTACTAACCATTAAACATTTGTAATTATGAAGAAGTATTTGGCAGAAATGGTAGGCACAATGGTGCTGGTTCTGATGGGTTGCGGCGTTGCCGTGAGCTTGGGTTGTGACCCTGTTAACAACATTCCCGCAGTAGTGGGTACGGCTTTTGCCTTTGGCTTGGCTGTCGTGGCAATGGCCTATACCATTGGCGGTATCTCGGGTTGCCACATCAATCCCGCTATCACTCTGGGTTGCATTCTTACTGGACGTATGGATGCCAAGGATGGTTGCATGTACATTGTTTTCCAGATCATTGGCGCTTTCATCGGCTCGGCTCTGCTGGCCCTGCTTACAGCCAACGTTCCTGGACTTGAGGGAACTGGTGCCAACGACCTGCAGGCTAACGTTACCGTTTTGGGTGGTCTGTTAGCTGAGATCATCTTCACCTGCGTCTTCGTGCTCGTCGTACTCGGAGCTACATCGAAGACCAATGGTGCTACCAACAACTTCGCCGGACTTGCCATCGGTTTGTCGCTGATCCTCGTTCACCTGGTTTGCATCCGCTACACGGGCACTTCTGTGAACCCCGCCCGTTCTATCGCTCCTGCTGTGTTCCAGGGAGGTACGGCTCTGACTAACCTTTGGATCTTCATCGTTGGCCCGTTTGTAGGTGGCGCCTGTGCTGCCGGCATTTGGAAGATGATACATCCTGCCAAGAATTAAATTTAAAGACTCCCCACCCCTCTAAGGGACGGGGTGCCCGGAGGGCGGGGCGGGGTGTAGATACTGACCCCACCCCCGACCCCTCCCCTACAAGGGAGGGGAGAGCGGCGGAAGGTCCTACAAGGGAGGGGAGAACGGCGGAAGGTCCTACAAGGGAGGGGAGTGCAGCGGAAGGTCCTACAAGGGAGGGGAGTGCAGCGGAAGGTCCTACAAGGGAGGGGAGAACGGCGGAAGGCCCTACAAGGGAGGGGAGTGCAGCGGAAGGTCCTACAAGGGAGGGGAGAACGGCGGAAGGCCCTACAAGGGAGGGGAAGCCTACCCCCAGCCCCTCCCCAAGGGAGGGGAGAACAGTCCCCCAAACAACTATAACAGTATGAAGAAGCTACTTATTACGATTGCCCTGCTTGTGGGCATGTCTGTGACGATATGGGCACAGGCTCCTGTGGTGAAGACGACCAATGGCGAGGTGAGCGGCATTGTGCAGGAAGGGTCGATGGCCTACCTCGGCATTCCGTATGCAACTGTCGAGCCGTTCATGCCCCCCAAGCCTGTCAAGTGGAAGGGTGTGCGCCAATGTGACCATTGGGGCCCTATGACCATGCAGCAGACCAACCGTCCGATGACAGAGGAACAAATGTCGGAACAATGTTGCGTGCTGAACGTATGGACTACTGACCTGAAGGCTAAGAAGCCCGTGATGTTCTGGCTGCATGGCGGCGGTTTCGACAGTGGCACGTCGGAGTGGGACCCAGGCATGTGTCTGGCGAAGAAGGACGTGGTGGTGGTGAGCATCAACCACCGTCTGAACATTCTCGGTTTCCTTGACCTGTCGACCTGTGGCAAGAAGTATAAGTACTCAGGCAATGTGGGCATGCTCGACGCTGTGCAGGCTTTGGAATGGGTGCGCGACAATATTGCTAAGTTCGGCGGCGATCCCACGAACGTCACCATCTTCGGCGAGTCGGGTGGGGGAGGCAAGGTAGGCACGCTGATGTGCATGCCTAAGGCCAAGGGCCAGTTCCACAAGGCCATCATCATGAGCGGCACCATCCTGAACGTCAACACCAAGGCGATGACCGAGGAGCTGGGCGAGGCCGTGCTGAAGGAACTGGGCCTTGACAAGAAGAATGTCGACAAGATCAAGAAGGTGTCGTATAAAGACCTTTATGCTGCTGGCCAGCGGGCAATGGCGGCCAGCATTGGTACGCGCCGTCCTGGTACGCCGATGATGTGGGGCTTTGGCCCTACGCCCGACGGCGAGGTGCTGCTGCAACAGCCGTTCCAGCCTTCTTTCGCGAGCATTAGCGACGACATTCCCCTCATGATTGGCACGACGTTTAATGAGTTGCAGCGTGCGCGCTATGGACAGAAGATAACGCTCGAACAAGCCCGAACAGAGCTGCAACGCACATTTGGCGACGAGACCGACGCTTATATCAGCGCCTTCTGCGAGGCCTATCCCAACAAAACGCTCGATCGGCTGCCACAGGATTTGCTGTGCATCGACTGGCTGTTCCGCCCGAAGACGATCATTACTGCTGACTCCATTAGCGGCAAGCGTAAGGCCGACACCTATTTATATATGTACACGGTCAACGAGTCCGACAATCGCGGACCCAAAGGATCAGCTCACGGCGCTGAGTTGAAATACTGCTTCGATGTGCTTCATCACTATAACAACCAGCTGACGCAGCAGACCCTCGACGAGAACAAACGCTGGGCCGATCTCCTGAGCACGGTCTGGGCACAGTTTGCCCATACTGGCAATCCCAATACCCAGAGCCTGCCCGACTGGCATCCCTACACCAAGGAGAATGGTGAGCTGATGGAGTTTGGCGGTACGCAGCCCGGTCTCCGCCATAACCACGACCGCCGTTTAGAGGAAATCATCGACCGCCATTGTTTCAAGCAGTTAGACGAATTCAGGAAGAAACATCAGTAATCGTCGGTTTCTTGTGTGAACAACTAAGAAATCAGGCACTTTCTACTTAATAATTATTAAAAACTAAAGGTTTTAGTTGGATGGAACTAAAACTTTTAGTTACTTTGCAGTCGGATACAGATACTGACGCAAAGAACAGTAGAAAACTAATAGAATTGAAGATGAAACGACTGACCACGAAAGAGAAGGAAATCATGGAGCTGTACTGGCAGCACGGCCCGCTGTTCGTCAAGGAACTCTTAGAGTATTACGACGAGCCGCGCCCCCACTTCAATACGCTGTCGACCACAGTACGCATACTGGAGAAGAAAGGATTCCTGGACCATAAGCAGTTCGGTACCTCCTACCAGTACTTCCCCACCATCAGCGAACAGGAATATGGCCGTTCGAGCCTCACCGGCATCATCAAGAACTACTTTGATGATTCCTACCTCAGCGCCGTCTCCTGTTTTGTGAAGGAAGAAAAGATTTCCGTGGAAGAGCTGAAAGAGTTAATCGAACAGATAGAAAACAGCAATTCTTAAATAGTCAAATAGTCAAATAGTCAAATAGTAAAATAGTGAAATAGTCAAATTGTACATTAATATGATGGAGTTTCTGATATACGACCTGAAGGTAGCCTTACTGGTGGCAGCATTCTATATGTTCTACCGCCTGCTGCTGAGCCACGAGACATTCCACCGCACCAACCGGTTGGTGCTGTTGGCAACGGCCATTGCGTCGTTCATCTTGCCGCTGTGCGTCATCACGTTGCACAAGACGGTTGTGGTGAGCGGTCATGGGCT
Source organism: uncultured Prevotellaceae bacterium (assembly GCA_902794405.1). GTDB lineage: Bacteria > Bacteroidota > Bacteroidia > Bacteroidales > Bacteroidaceae > Prevotella. Next base: position 14,818 of record CADBHI010000068.1, on the reverse strand, counting down.
GGTCTCATTAGAAGGCCTCGGTATGGCCGAAGTGGCCGACGCCGCTGAGCCGCAGATGCCCCTTTGGCAGATCGTCGCCATCGTGGTGTTCTTCGCGGGACTGGCCGTCACGCTGGGTCATACCCTCATAGGCATTCTGAAAGTATGGCGGCTCGTCTCTCATAGCGAACGCCATCAGGAGCCCGACGGCATAGTTGTCTGTGTTACCGATCGCGACGTTTCGCCCTTCAGCTTCTGCCGTTATATCGTACTCTCACGTAGCGATTATGAGGCTCACGAAGCCTCTGTCCTCGCCCATGAACGGGGCCACATCCGCCAGCGTCACTCGCTGGATGTTCTCCTCGTTGATACGCTCACCGCCCTGCAATGGTTCAACCCCGCTATGTGGATGCTGCGCCAGGATCTGCGCGCCATCCATGAGTACGAGGCCGATGCAGCGGTTCTCTCTCAAGGCATCAATATGCGTCAGTATCAGTATCTGCTTATCCAAAAAGCCGTCGCCACCTGCGGGTACTCTGTGGCCAACGGCATTACCCACAGTACCCTCAAAAACCGCATTCACATGATGCTTACCAATAAGAAAACCAATCGTGCGAGCTGGCTCAAGCTGCTCGCCATGCTGCCCATCGTGGGCGCTGCGCTGGCCCTGAATGCCGAGACCGTCAACCACTATGTCTACGAGGACACGCAGGAACAGCCGCAGAAGAAAGTAGTGAAGAAAGGCCGTAAAGCCAGTCAGGTGAAAGTGAACGCCAAGACCATCGAGGTGAAGACCGACAAGGATGTCGTGACGGGCGAGAACGTGACGGTGGAACTGAATGCCGACAAACAGAAGTCAACGGGGAAAAAGCTGGTTTTCCTCGACGAAGTGCTGGAAGGGTCTGAACCGCTGATAGTTATCGACGGCAAGGTTGCCACCGTGGAACAGCTGAAAGCCCTCGACCAGGAGGAGATAGACAACATTACTGTCTTGAAAAAAGCCAAAGAGCCACTGGAAGTCTACGCCAAGCACTTCAATGCCGATACCTCCAACGGCATCCTCTTCATCAACACCAAGGAGTATGTCAAGAACGGTAAAAAGGAAGTCGTTGACGTGGCCGTCAAGAAGTCTGACGAAGAAGTCTCCGACTTGGTGGGTCGTCTGCCGGGTGCCGAGGTCGACGAAAACGGTACCATCAAGATTAACGGTAAGACGGCGACGAGGATCAAGGTCAACGACAAGGAGTATGTCTCCGAGCCTGAAGGAGCCTTCGACGTGGTAGAACAGATGCCGGAGTTCCCTGGCGGCGCAGCCGGGATGATGAAGTTCATCGCCGAGAACGTCAAATATCCTGAGGAAGCTTATAGCAAAGGGATAGAAGGTCGTGTGCTCGTGCAGTTCATCATCGAGAAAGACGGCTCGGTTACTAACGTCAAGGTCATCAAGAAAGTGAACGACGCCATAGATGCCGAGGCTGTCCGCGTCGTAAAAGCCATGCCGAAGTGGAAGCCCGGCAAGCAAAATGGCAGGGAAGTCCGCGTGAAGTATACCATTCCCGTCAGCTTCCGACTGAGCTAATCTTCAAAAGACAAATGCCTCGATTCTGCCAGAATGTCATATAAAACCGACATTCTGGCAGATTGTTTTATCTGGCACATAACTTGCATCATTACCTGTGAAAGCTGAAGCAAAAAGCTGAGGCAATCAGAGAAAAGAACAACAAGTTAAACCCTTTAAAACAATAGAATTAGGAGGTAAAGATTATGTTACCAGTAATGTTTAAGAACAGTTGGTTTCCTACCATGTTTGATGAGTTTCTGAACAACGACTTCACGCCGAGCACTTGCACCACAACCGCTCCGGCCGTCAATGTAAAGGAGGATGAGAAGGCCTACACGATGGAAGTGGCCGCTCCTGGCATCAAGAAGGAGTACTGTCGCGTGAGCCTCAATGAGGACGGCAACCTTAGTATAGCCATCGAGAACAAGATGGAGCACAAGGAGGAGGACAAGAAGCAGCACTATCTGCGCCGCGAGTTCTCGTACACCAACTACCAGCAGAACTACTCGCTGCCTGAGGATGTGGTGAAGGACAAGATCTCCGCTCGCGTCGAGAACGGTATCCTTACCGTCACCCTGCCCAAGCAGGAGAAAGAGGCCAAGGTTTCGAAATCAATTGAGATCTCGTAAACGTTTGGAAACACAGGATAACAGAGAGAGGATGTGCTGCGGCATGTCCTCTTTCTTTTGATAGCCTCCGCTGCTTATAGGGCCTTCCGTCTTTTTCCCCGCCCTTAAAGCCTTTTGAAGGCTTGGCTCATTGATTACCAATCATAATCCTCCACGTAGGCGTCGAACGTCACCTCGTCTGTCCATTTGTTGACGCGGAACAGTTTGCGGATGTCCTCTTGCAGGGCAGGCGGAATCAGTCGCGAACCGTTACGATACTCAAAGTAGTAGGTGCGGTTGGTTAGTCTGATTACACCCTGACGCACTGCTGGCTCCAGGCGTTTAGGCATGTCGCTCGTGAAGGTATGCAACATACCCTTGGCGAAGCGCACCTTCTGGTCGCTGCGATACATCGGACATCCGGTAGTCGCCACACCCTCGAAATGCGGATTAACACATCGGTAGGTGCTATGGGTGTTGGGCACATGCTGCCCTACCTGCCATCGCAGACACTGGGTGCGCAGCGGGCACTCATCAACATAACATACTGTGTAGCCTTCCTTGGCTTTCTCTATCAATAACTCTTTTGCTATACTCATGGTTTCTTTGTTTTACAAAGGGATTCCAGACGATTTTTCAGGGGGCGGACGGCTTTCCCTGGAAAGCGTGTGAACGTCAAAAGCGTTTCGCGAGTTCGAATCTCGCTCTCTCTGCTTCTAAAAGATTGATTTTCAATCGATTACAATCCCAAAAACATTTTTTTGTCAGACATTAAAAAAACGTCGGCAATGCATAATTTGGCACATTTTTGACCAAAAATGCACATTTTGGCCCAAGTAATAATGCAAATATAATGCAAATTTCTGAAGCCAAAGTTTACGCCAAAGTGCTGCCTATTAATGACTTATTTTTTAATGTAGAAACATGGCAACACTGAATTATTGCGGCAAGCAACATCTGCTCTGTTTCTGCGACAAGATGAACAATTGCATGAAGAAGCTTATACCTGGATGTACTTCGTACTACGCCAGGCATTCCGTAGCATCCATTGCTGCAGATGGACAATGGTTCTCGGCGCCTCTGTATTCCGACGGTAGGACTCCGAACATCTTCTTGAACTGGGTGGAGAAGTTGCGGGGGGTGGAGAAGCCGACACGGATGGAAACCTCGTTGATGGAGAGGTTCGGATTGACGGTGAGCAGTTGGGCAGCACGCTTCAGTCGAACATTGCGTATGAAGTCGGCGGGCGAAATGCCAAGCATGTTGCGCAGTTTGACATAGAGGCTTGTACGACTCAGGGCTACGTCTATGGCCAGTTGCTCCACGCCGTAGTCCTCGTCGGCGATATGCGCTTCGATTGCTTTCAGGAGTTTTGCAACTAATACTTCCTCCTCGGGGTTCAGACCAATCTTCTTCGGGTCAACGTTTGTGCTCGCGGCAAACTGGTGGCGGGCTTCTTCGCGCATCTCAAAGAGCTGGTTCACACGGCTGTCGTTTTCTCGCACCAAGGCCGCCTTCTTTCTTTTTAGATATAGTGTAAGGAGAAAAGCGACAAAAGCACAGAGCAAAAGAGTATACAAGGCTTTCGCCCACCAAGTCAACCAAAACGGGGGACGGATGGTTATTTGCACGGTCAGGGGTCCGCTCCACTCGCCACCTGTCGAGGCGGCCTGTGTCTCAAAGACATACTCCCCTGGCGGCAAGGCCTTGTAATCGGCTTCGGCAAGGCCGATGGTTCCATCGGCAGAGTGCCATTCATCTTCAAGGCCACGCAAGCGGTAGCGGTAGGTGGTGTGCGATGGATGGGCATAGTCGAGGGAAGAGAACCGAATGGTAAGATGGTTCTTGTTATATGGGAGTGTTAATCCTGCGCCCTGTACATAAATTTCATTGTGACCATTTACTTGCAGAAGAGTGAGCACGGGGACTTGCGGACGGGCTTGGTCGGTCAGCCATTCTGGGCGGAATACCGTTGCTGCCGAGCTGTGATGGACAAACACCAGGCGCCCATCGTCAGTCAGACAGGCAGCACGTTCCATCATGGAAATAGCAGGAATACCATCGTCCTCTCCATAATTGACCACTGTAGGCGTTATCCTCGAAATGCCGCATGCCGTACCTGCCCAGATGTTTCCCTGGGCATCCATCACCAGACTGCGGATGCAGTTGTTGGCAAGTCCGGTGACACGCTCCGTTTCTTCCGTGTGGGCATTAAACAGTCCGTTCTGCGTTCCCACCCACAAGTTTCCCTTTGTGTCGCGCAACATGCAGTTGTACTTGTCGGAGTATTCGCCGATGATTTCTGCAGGTTTGAAAGCTGCCAGCGTGTCGGCTTTGGTGTCAAGCATACAGGCACCGTTCTGCGTATAGAGCACCACCCACGGTTCAGCCAGCGCACAGGCTCCTACTATGTTTCGATAGCCATTTAACTGAGGCAGACGCTCGTTGAGAGGGTCGAAGCGGTTTGCGTCAGGCAGGAAATAGCCTATCCTGTTGAGGCCACGCCTCTGCAACAACCGTCCGTCACCAAGCCTTACATTCAATTCTGCAGCCCCTCGGGCAATCCCTATCAAGGGGTCATCTTCAAGTATTTCCGCCATTTGCCGCCGAGGCGGTGTGTAGGAAATTCCGTTTCCCAGCGTCCCCGTCCATGTGCCGCCTTGCCAGTCAATGACTGTTTCTGGCGATGGCGAAAACTTTCCAAGCGAGCGTAGCCGCCCTTCTATGTCGTAGCGGAACGACCGTGTGCGCATGTCGAAAAGGTATATGCGGTAGAAGTCGCGCAGCCACAGCAGCGAGTCGCCCTGCCACTGATGGCCGTAGCCCGCCGAGTCGGCATAGTGCTCCAATTTATACGCCTTCCGTCGGTCGCAGGACACAACGGTAAAACCCGCCCCATTGCTGATGCAGAACACACCCTCGTCTGCCGCACCTCGCCCGTGGGCAGTCCGTCCTGAACGCCCCATTGCCGTATCTGTGCGTCCATTGTCGCCCAGCAAAGCACCATGCTTATTGTCAGCAGTATCTTTATTCTCATACCCATGACATCATTTTAACGCTACAAAAGTACAGCTTTTTATCGAGATAACTGCTTAGAACGTTCAGAAAGTGTGTCTGTAATGTACAAAAATGCTGTTTGTACGCCTGAAACAGCGGGATTGGGATAATAGAGACACGTGTATATGCGGTAAAATGAGTAATTTTGCAGCAGGAAAACAAAAAATTATACGTTATGAAGAGAATCAAGGCAATCGTTGGGCTGCTCCTGCTGATGGCGGGACAGGCCGTGGCACAGGAAGAGCATTTAGTGATGCACTTCGACTTTGAGAATGTGGATGGCAAGAACGTGACCGACCCTGTGTCGGGCATTACCGCCAAAGTGATGAATCAGGCCTCGGTCGTGGAGATGGGCAGTCGCAGGGTGCTCGACCTGGGCAACGGCACGGGCTACCTCGATATGACGAGGGGCGCGGGCGAGGTGGTGAGGAACCTGACGGACTTCACAGTCTCAGTATATTACCGCGTGGACAACAAGGCTTCGCTCTCGGGAGCGGGCTATTTCCTGTGGTGCTTCTCACAGTCGGCGGCGCCTGAATGCCCAGCGCATGGCCACCTCGACGGGCGGCTGGGGCAGCGAGGTTGGTATGGAAATGGGCAGCGAATCAGCGAAAGGCCGCTGGATGCACATGCTCTACCGTCAGAGCGGGCAGAAGGGCGAACTGTTTCTCGACGGTAAGCGCATGGCGCAGGCCACGAACATGCCGCTGCTGAAGAACGCGCTCACCGCCGTGCCCGCCTACAACTGGATAGGCCGTCCGCCATTCTCCGGCGACAGCTACCTGAAGCAGACGCTCGTCAGCGACTTCCGGCTCTACGACGCGGCTTTAAGCGATGCAGAGGTAGCCTCGCTGGCTGCCGTGACGGAGCAGTTGGAGGAAGATTACAAATATGGCATGCCGGGCGACTTCTCCACCCTGCAAGCCGCAGTCAGCGAGGCAAAGACATTCATTGCCGGAGCCGCTTCGGACTATGCACCCAATGCCATTGCTGAGTTGCAGGACGAAGTCGCCGTGGCTGAATATGAGATAGCATCGGCACGTGCCTCGCAGACGCTCATCGACGAGTATGTCAGCACGCTGAAATCGCTGCTCTCCGCAGCCAAAGCCACCAAGAACTATGCCCCCAAGCAGGTATTCTCCGTGACCGACGACCACGGCTTCGTACACCCCGGCGGCATCGTCTCGCAAGCTGACATCGACCGCGCCAAGCAGTTGCTGGCCAATGGCGACACGCGCATCCAGCGGGCATGGAATATTCTCTGTGCAAATGAATACTCAAACGCCAACATCGCCACATGGCCTACGGAGACTGTGATCCGCGGCGGTTCATCGGGCCAGAACTACATGAACTGTGCCCGTGGTGCTGCGATGGCCTTCCAGAACGCCCTGCGCTGGAAGATTGGCGGCACACGGGCGAATGCCGATGCAGCCGTGCGCATACTTATGCAGTGGGCCCGCCAGTGCAAGGGACTTGGCGGCGACACCAACATTTCCCTCGCCGCAGGCATCTATGGCCATGAGTTTGCCAACGCAGCCGAGCTGATGCGCGACTACGACGGTTGGAGCCGCCAAGAATTTGATGAGTTCAAGCAATGGATAATCCGCGTATTCTATAATCCCTCCATCGACTTCCTGCGCCGTCGCCACGACACGTGGCTCAACGCACGCAATGCGTCGCTCGGCGAGCGTCCCGGCCACTACTGGTCAAACTGGGGTCTGTGCAATGCGCTGTGTGTGATGTCCATCGGCATCCTGTGTGACGACGTACACATGTACAACCAAGGTGTCAGCTTCTATAAATACGACCACGTAGGCACCTACAAAGACCGCACGAACTACTCCGTCATTCTAAACGACGGTTGCGATGAATTCATCGGCAATCTCGTGCCGGTAGTTCACAAGGACAGCCGCGGGGCACTCGGCCTCGCACTCGACATCTGCACCGTGGGCTTCAATCAGGGTGATGACCTTTTTGCCTATATGAACGACCGCATCGCTGCCGGCACGGAGTTCGTGGCGGCCATGAATTTCGGCGGTGTGGACGCCACAGCCCTGCCGTGGACAAACTACAACTATGCCGACTGTCGCGGTCGCATGGGCGCAGGCTGGCTTATGGAAGGCCCCAACACTGGTGGCGCAGGCGAATACCGCCCCTACTGGGACCGTGCCATTGGTTACTACGAGGGACTGCGTGGCGTAAAGCTGCAGTATGCCGAACAAGCCAGTGCGAAGATATGTCCCGACGGTGGCGGTGGCAACTACAGTCAGAACAGCGGTGGTTTCGACCATCTCGGCTTCTCCACGCTCACCAGTTGGCGTCCGGCCATCGATGCTTCGGAAGGCATCACGCCCCTGAGCGGTGACATATTATATAAAGGTGTGACCTATAAGAACCAGACCAATCTTGGTGGCCTGAAATACAAGTATGAGGTGTGTCCGTCGAAGGGCATCCCCGCTGATGGCAGCGACATCACGCTCATGCCACAGTTGCCGGAAGGAGCAGAGGATAGCGGCCAATGGCAGTGGAGCACAGGCGAGACCACGCGACAGATTACTGTCAAAGCCGACCGCAGCTACATCTATCGCGTCAGCTACACCGCACAGAACGGAGCCGTGAGCCACCAGGCGTTTGCCATTGCCGTCAGCGGTGATGCCGCCCCCGACGTGATGACCGAGGAGATTACCGTCGATGGCATGATAGAGCGCGTGACGGAAAAGACCGTCCTTGCCGGCACCAGTGTTATCCTCTACGCCGGCCCCACCACCGGCTGGACCGACGACTACCTGTGGAACAACGGTGTGAAGGGCAGTGTGGTCACCATTCCCGCCATTACATCCTCGCGCACTTATCTCTGCCAGTATGCCAACCAGAGCGGAGCCGTCAGCGAGAGCCGTTTCCACCTGTACGTCGTACCTGCACAACAATCCATCAATAGTACTCTTGCCAATGAGGCTGAACTCCTGCCCGGCAGCCGCGCCGAGCTGCGCCTCGTCATCCCATCATTCGCCAATGCCAATGATATAACATGGAGCGACGGGAGCAAGGGAGCAAACTACATAGTGAGCAGTTTGACTGAGGACACCGAGGTAACAGCCACCTACAACGGTATTTCCTACCCGTTTACCCTACACGTAATGGGCGGGGGCACCTATCCCATCGACGCCACAGGGCTTATCATCAACCCCGACTTCGCCACTATCGACGGTACAGGCTGGACCATGACCGGCACCTGGGGCAATCAGCGTTTCAATGGTGCCGTGGAGGTATGGCACTCCACCAACTTCGACTTGTATATGGTGAAGGCTCCAAGACTGGTTATCTCTATGCCACGAGTGGCAGCGAGACGTCAAGGACAACGGTGAAGCAAAGCTGTGCCGGCAGTGACTTCGATACCCAGCGTGACCGCATGGCGGCCAATTCCAACTATGCCCGCCTCTCGGTCACAGTTAATGTCACAGGCGGCATCCTCACCATCGGCATCAAAGATACCTCATCCGGCACCAACTGGCTTGTGTGGGACAACTTTACCCTGACTTGCAACAGCACTCCCGCTACAGGCATTAGCGAAGTCATCAACTGTCAGACAGCAAACAGCCAATGCTTCGACCTACAGGGCCGCCGGGTCAATGGCGCTCCCCAACACGGTATTTATATTATTGACGGAAAGAAGGTATTCATCAAATAAATTAGTACATCGTTATATGACACGAAAGATTCTGTTTGCCATGATGCTGCTGTGGACTGGATTCGCCTGCGCACAGGAGAATTACCAGATGGCTGGCCCATATGAGGTAGTGGCGCGTGATGGAAAGTATGCCTATACGAAAGGAGGCAGCGAACGCGACATGTGGACAGCGTGGCAGCTGGCCCAGAAGGGCGAAAGCCAAACGGCAGTGGAGATTATCAATGCCTACGCCACGACGCTACAGCGGTTTGACGGACACGATGCGCCACTGTGTACTATTCAAGCCTACTGGCTGGTAAGGGCAATGATACTTGCAAAAGAACAACAGACTCCAGAATGGGTAGCAATGATTCGACGGGCCATCCTGCCTGTATTGGAGCAGTTTGAAGCCGACAGCCCGTATGCCAACGGCAATTGGGGAGCCATCGTGAACCGTTGCAGGATGGCCTGTGCCATCTTCTTGGAGGACAGCGCGCTCTATCAAGCCAGCATTGACTACTACTTGAATGCCAACGACAACGGAGCCTTGCCACGATATGTGAGCGCGTCGGGCCAGTGCCAGGAGACAGGGCGCGATCAGGCACATGTGCAATTAGGACTCGGAGCACTGTGCGACATCTGCGAAATGGCTTCGATGCAGGGTGATGACCTTTGGAGCGCACTCGACAATCGGCTGATGAAAGGTCTTGAATATACCGCTCGCTACAATTTGGGCTACGCCGTACCGTTTGAGACGTGGCAGGACTGCACAGGCCTCTACTGCGAATGGACGGAACCTGGGACTATGCAGCGCGGACACATCCGCTGCATCTACAATACGGCCTACGAACACTATACGAAAGTGAAAGGTATGAAGATGCCATATACGAAGAAACTCCTCGACCTGCAACGGAAGGCGGAGCGACGAGGAGAGATCATTCAGAATATGGAGGCTGACCGGTTTGTTGTGAAAGGCTCCCTCTCTATGGAGGAGAACGGGGGGAGAGGCATGCATCAAGTTTTTGCTTTTCCCGCTCCTGAAGGTGCGCCACTGAAGCACGACTACGATGTGTTTGTACGTCCGCGAAGCAGTCAGGAATGGACGAGGCTGGATACGTATATGGCGAAAGTAAACGCTTCCGTGGGGAGCAACAGGCACAAGGTCTCGGAAATCAGCTATTGCATGTTTGACTTTACGGGTGACGTTTATGTACGAGTCGTCAGCAAGAAAAAGAAAATCAAGGCAGCGAGGATAAGACCAGACTATCGGAGTGTTATAGCCAACGTGCAAAATGACAGCACCGTTCAGTTCCAGCTTTTCCAGCCCGAAAACCTCAGCGTGGAGTTCGACGGCGACATCACCAACAACCTGTTGCTCTTCACCTCAAAGCCTGTTGTCTCCAAAGATGAAGCCGGGCGGCAGGCAAAGGCCGACGGACGCGAGTTCATCTGCTACGCTCCTGGCTTTTACAATCAAGATACCATCAAGGTGGCTTCAAACACGACCGTATATCTTGCACCAGGTTCCTACTTCACCGGCACCTTCGCCATCGAGGATGCCCACGATGTAAGTATCATAGGACGTGGCATAGCCCGTCCGCAGAGGGGCTACGAAGGCTGTCATGTGCATCGCTCTCGGAATGTACTCATCGACGGGCTGACGCTGAACACATGTCCCGTGGGCGCATCCGACGGCGTCACCCTGCGCAACGTGAAGAGCATCTCCCATCCTGGCTGGGGCGACGGATTGAACGTGTTCGCCTCTCAGAACGTGCTCTGCCTACGCCTCGCGCAAAGGCTTCTTCGGCAACTGCCGCAATGTGACCATGCGCAATTCCACGCTCTGGGCCGATGTGGCTCACCCCATCTTCATCGGCATCCACGGCAATGCAGAGCGTGGCGACACCATCGAGAACCTGCACTACGAGAACATCGACATACTCGGACAGGCAGAGCCACAGGTGGATTATCAGGGATGTCTGGCCATCAACTGTGGCGACAACAACCTCGTGCGCAACGTCACCTTCGAGAACATCCGCATCGAGCAGATTGAGCAAGGAAGCATCGTTCAGGTGAAAGTGGGCTACAACCAGAAGTACTGCACAGCCCCTGGACGTGGCGTAGAGAATGTCACCTTCAGGAATATCCGCTATAAGGGCAATCTGCCTTACCTCTCCATCATCAACGGCTACAACAATGAGCGCAAGGTGAAAGGCGTCACCTTCGAGGGCATCAAGATCAACGGTCGGCTGCTACACGACAAGATGGAAGGCAAGCCGGCATGGTACGCCACCGCCGACTATATCCCCATGTACGTGGGCAACCATGTGGAGAACGTCGTCTTCAGCAAGGACATCCGAAGTACCCTCGTCAGTCAGTCGCTGGACTATTGTTCATCACAGATAAATCGTGCCCTGGAAAACCTACGCCCCTATGATTTCACGATGATGCCGAGGAACATCCTGAATGGCGAACAGACTTGGAACCTGCGCAAAGCATCGCCCCAAGAATGGTGCTCGGGCTTCTGGCCTGGCATCCTATGGATGGACTTTGCCTATAACAAGAGTGAGGCCATACAGAAGGCAGCAAATGGATACACCGATGCCCTCTTGCCAGTAGTTGCCCAGCCCGTCTATGACCACGACCTCGGCTTTATCACCATCAATGCCCTGCTCAAAGGCTACGAGATAAGCAAGGATGAACGCTACCGCAAAGCAGCCCTCCTTGCTGCCGACTCCCTTGCCACACTCTTCAACCCCGCCGTGGGCACGATCCTCAGTTGGCCCCGTCATATAAAGGATTATGGCGGCCATAACACCATCATGGACAACATGATGAACCTCGAACTGCTCTTTTGGGCAGCCGAACACGGTGGCTCTCCCCGTCTGAAGGATATCGCAATCCGCCATGCCGAAACCACGATGAAGCACCATTTCCGTCCCGACGGCTCCTGCTATCATGTGGCAGTATATAACCAGCGGACCGGCAAGTTCCTATGCGGTAAGACTCATCAAGGTTATTCGGACAATTCCATGTGGAGCCGCGGACAGGCATGGGCCATCTACGGCTATACGATGGTCTATCGCTTCACAAAAGACAAACGTTTCCTCGATCAGGCCCAGAAAGCTGCTGGCATCTATATGAAACGCTTGAAAGAGACAAGTGATGACTGCATCCCCCGATGGGACATGGACGCCCCCGACGACGTAAAGGACGCCTCAGCAGCCTGCATCATAGCTTCCGCCCTGCTCGAACTCTCTGAATACGTCTCAACAGACCAGGCTGCCACCTACCGTGACTTTGCCATCAAGACGCTCTTTCCTCCTTCACTCCACAGGGCATCATCCTGCCGGAACAGAAATTGATACCAGCATCATCTACGCCGACTATTATTATTTGGAAGCTCTGTTAAAATTGCGGCGCAACCGACAAACCCTGTGGAGTGTGCACAGTCGCTAACCCAAAACTGTTGCTAAACGGTACATGAAGAAAGGGATGTCTCTAACTCCTTTCACCTGTGACCGGAAACATTTGATCTTTGAGTTGAGCGACTCAGCTGATGCGTTTGTCTTTCGTCCATTAAAGTAGTTCAATATCTCATCCTCATAGAACTTGATAGTATCGCGTACGGACTTGATTTCACGTAGGTTGCATGCAGCAACTTTCCCCATACCATTCTTCAAACTTCTCCTTTGCGGTTTCCTTAGTGAGTTTCTTGTTGCGGAATATGGTTCTGAGGGAATTGACCAGGTTATATGCCTCTTCAAGCTTTGGATATAGCTCAAAGAGAATCTTCGCTCGCTTTTCTTGTGCTACACTCCATTTCTCACGGCTCATGGACAGTTGCTTGCGACACCTTGTCAGAGCCTCTACGAGTGTCTCTGCGTTTGCAAGCCTTGGAGGCTCAAAGCGAGTGTTCTGTCTCTTGGGCTTCCTGCCACGCTTGCTTTTCTTCCACTTCTTTCCGTATCTTTCTTTCATTCTTTTTCGATAAGACTTTCTCTGCGCAGCCAGTCCCTCGAGATATTTGCGGAACTCAGCCTTCTGCCTGTTCAGTTCCTTTACAGCCTCTCGTTTCAGGCGCAGACGTATCTCCTCGCATCCTTCGCCGCCTCGCTTGACGACATGGAAGCAATCACGGATAGCCGTGGCTTTAGGAAACGCTTCTCTTGCTATGGCACGCATGCAATCAGAAAGGTCCATCGTGATGTTCTCAACCATTTTCCGCTTATCCTCAGGAAGCTGCATGAGCACTCTCAGCACATCTGCAGGGTTTGTTCCCTTGACAACCGCAACGATTGCTCCCTTGCGACCATGGGCGTCCTTGTTGTGGACAATAGTGTACAACTCGCCTTGGAGGGAAGTCTCGTCTATGCCATGCTCCTTGCCTGTGTTTTGCGGAAGCAGAATCCATTCGGAGGCATGTCCCTTCTGTTCCCACGTCTCGAAGCCGCTCAGCGTGTCTTTGTTTCTCTTCGCGAACGTGGCACTGTTGATCATGTATGTATAGCCTATCTGACGGGCGGTTACCGTCTCATTGTCCATCCGCTTTCTTTAAAAAAAGCGCTAAGTCTTTAGAGTATCGCGTGCCGGGATGCTTCAGCTGTATCTTCCTGTCGAGGTCCACCGACATGGTTGTACCATCTGGCATGGTCCACCGACGCCTGCGTACATGGAGGACTGTTTTCTTGTCACGTGTGGGAAAATCCAGAAGACATGACTCTTCCCCGAAACCATCACTTACTGAACCACTCATGTCAGCAGTGCGATTGTCACGTTCATCAAGATAGATGTGAAGCTCAGTTGTGTACAACACTTCGGTGTCCTGTGTCGGAACCTCAGCGAAATCAGCCACCTCAAAGTACTCCAAAACACCTGTAGGAAGGAAATATGAGGCAAGGCCTTCATAAATATTTATATTGCTGCTACGATTCATGATGCAAAGGTAATAACTTTTCTGCAATCATGTACCATTTAGCAACATGTTTTTGGGTTAGCGACTGTACACACTCCACAGGGTTTGTCGGTTGCGCCTTTTTTTCATGAATTTCATTTTTACCCTCACTCCCTCACCTGACCCCTCTCAAAGCCCTTTGTACATCGGCCTTTGAGAGGGGTCATGTGAGTATGTGAGGGACATTTTCGAATTCCTCTTTTTCGCGTCCGATTCATTGAATCTTTGCAATTATATTATGTCTAATACTTGCGCTCAGTCCGTAGGCTTCGGACTCGCAGTCCGTAAGGAGCGAACCGGCAGTCCGTCGGGACGGACTAATCTCTTTTGCTGCCCCTGTCATATCTCCGTAGGAAAGTCCGCTAACTCCTGTTTAAATCAGTAGTCTCCAGGCTCCCCATGTAACGTCAGGTGAAGGAAAAACGTTAAAAGATGTCTAAAAAGTTTCGTTATTGACAACTTTTGCGTACTTTTGCACTAAAGATTATGCTCAACTAAAAAACTGAAGATTATGAACACTGTGTCGCTCAACCACCTATGGAGCTACTTACAAGGACTGTCGCTCACGGCCAGCAACCAGCGCTGGCTTGGCGAGAGGCTCATTGAGGCATCCGCTACAGCAAAGGCAAAGTCCGATACTGTGGAAATAAACTATCGGACACACGCTCACAAGCATGGGAGGGGGTTAAGCGATGAGCAACTGGCAGCGCGTCTTGCTCAGTATGCGTCACTCACTGATGACGACTTCCCAAACCTGAGCGACGCAGACTATGCAAACTATGCCAGAAGTAATAGCGGGCGAATAATGAAAGGGCTTGAGAAATGGCTGTAGCACAAGTCGTTTGATCTTGGCCTGTTCGCGCAGGGTCTTGGCATTATATTCGTCGATATTTACCAACAGCATGCGCCCTAACATGCGCTCCACCTGCTCGGCGGAGTCCAGCTTGATGTCGTCGATATAGTACTCGCGCAGCGAGGGCGGCAGCAGTAGC